>CP155570.1:900000-1167500 GCA_041428575.1 Sporomusaceae bacterium ACPt | reverse complement strand
TATTTCACAATATACTTATTTACTATCACAGGAAAATTTACTCGCATTTAGTTAACCTTTAACCAACTAAATAGTTTACAATCAACCGAAACCAATGTAAAATAGTAATTGATTGGTAAACTTTAAATGCATTTTGGGTTAACAATACCTAAGGAGAGCAACCTATGGAGTCAAGAAATATTGTTAGTCTCGGTGAAATGATCCTAAATGGTTACCTTATCACCAGCGAAGAGGCTTTTTCCCTGACGAATATTCCCGAAGAAGACATCCCACTTCTCGGGGCTTACGCCAATAAGATACGGGCCAGGTTTGCTGGAAACTCTGTAGATATGTGCGGAGTAATTAATGCCCGGTCTGGAATGTGTTCTGAGGATTGTAAATTTTGCGCCCAGTCCTTACACCATGATACTAACTGCCCGGTATTTCCACTTATCTCGCAAAATGAGGCCCTAAAATCAATTGAGCAACTTGCCAGAGACGGAGCAAAGCGAGCTAGCATCGTAACCAGCGGTAAAGGCATGGAAAACGATTCTGATTTTGAGAGAATCGTTACCCTCATTCAATACGTTACCGAACAATCAAAAATTAAGATTTGTGCAAATCTAGGCACAATTAATTACGACCAAGCTCTAATTCTATTCCAATCAGGCGTCAAAAGATATGCTCATAATCTTGAAACCAGTGAACGGTTTTATCCGGAAATATGCACTACTCACCCCTATCAGGACCGTATTAACACAATACTTGCGGCTAAGAAAGCCGGTCTTGAACTTTGCTCAGGCGGCATTATCGGGCTTGGTGAAACCTGGGAAGACCGTATTGATTTAGCCCTGACGCTAAGAGCACTAGATGTTAGTTCAATTCCTATTAATATTCTTAATCCGCTACCTGGTACTTCGCTGGCAAAACAAACACGGCTATCACCGCTTGAAATTCTTAAAACATTTGCTATCTTTCGTTTCATTTTACCCGACAAAGTCATCCGCCCTGCAGGCGGTAGAGAAGTCAACCTGCGTGACATGCAGGGAGCAGTAATGCTAGCAGGCGCAAACGGCCTGATAGTCGGCAATTATCTAACTTTTGGCGGACGCGATACAGCTAAAGACTTTACTATGATATATGATGCTGGGCTATACCCAAACCCGGACAATTAACTGGAGGCACAAACATGAGCTATGACTTAGTTTTCGAACTGGGGAAAAAAGTTCTCGACGGAGGACAACTTACTTTTGATGAGGCAATGAAACTCACACAAATTGATAAATCTGATATCCCTATCCTGTTAGGAATTGCCAACAAAATTCGTGCTAAGTTTACCGGTAATCAGGTTGATACCTGTGAAATAGTTAATGCACGTTCAGGTGGATGCTCGGAAGACTGTAAATTTTGCGCACAATCCGCACATCATAATGTAAAATTAGATATATATCCGTTAATGAATGAAGAGCAAATTCTACATGCCGCAAAAAAAGCTGAATCTCATAGTGCGTATCGATTTTGTATCGTGACTGCCGGATGTGGCATGAAAAATGATCCGGATTTTGAACAAATCATTGAATCCATTAAGCGAATAGGTATTGAGACAGGACTTAAACGGTGTTGTTCATTGGGAATCCTAAGTCCGGATCACGTTAAAGCTTTAAAAGCAGCAGGAATAACCCGTTACCATCACAACCTGGAAACAAGCCAAAGCTTCTTTAATCAAATATGCACAACCCATACATACGATGAACGTATCGAAACTATTAAACATGTCAAAGCTGAAGGTCTTGAGGTCTGCTCGGGCGGCATTATCGGCTTGGGTGAAACATGGGAACACAGAATTGAGCTTGCCTTTGCTCTTAAGGAGCTTGACGTTGATTCTGTGCCCATCAACGTTCTAAATCCGGTCAAGGGTACTGCACTTGAAAACCAGCCTCCGCTAAAGCCAATGGAGATATTACAAACGTTTGCTATTTTCAGAATGATACTGCCTACCAAAATCTTGCGTTATGCAGGCGGCCGTGAAAAAGCCCTCGGTGAGCTTGTTCCTCTTGGGTTCCTCGCGGGAATTAACGGAATGCTTATCGGCAATTATCTCACAACAACCGGACGCGGAGCAACTGCTGACCTTGATACAGTCCGAGATTTAGGACTCAAGCCGATTGCTGAATAAACCGGATTTTAAAATCCCATCCACGACCAGTAGATGGGATTTTTTCTGTAATTATCCGGGATTTACTTACAGTGCTGTTATCCACTCGGGTATTAGATTAAACCCTGAATTATAAAATCCGGCCAACAACGCCAAATTCGTCTCCTGTTTAATACAGTCGCTTGAGATCTTCCTCCTTCATACCAAATGAATGCTCAGGGCCAGGAAAGGTTCCGTCAACCACCTCCTGTGCATAGAGATTAAGCGCCTCAACAATCTGACGGTTAAGTTGAGCATATTGCTTAACAAACTTGGGCACAAACCGGTCAAAAATTCCCAGTAGGTCTTGGGTAACTAGCACCTGAGCATCACAGTCAGGACCGGCTCCAATACCAATTGTGGGAATGGCAATTTCATCTGTAATCAATTTCGCCACCGGAGAAGGTACACATTCCAGTACAATCGCAAAAGCGCCTGCTTGCTCAAGGCCCTTGGCGTCCTCGATTAATTGCCTGGCTGCTGCCGCATCCTTGCCTTGAACTTTAAAACCGCCTAGTTGCGTAGCTGTCTGGGGAGTCAATCCAAGATGACCCATTACCGGAATTCCGCCATTAACCATGGCCTCTACTATATGTAAAACGTTCTTACCGCCTTCTAGTTTAACGGCATCAGCACCGCCTTCTTTCATAATCCGGTTGCCATTTCTAATAGCATCCTCCACACTAACATTGTAAGAACCAAAAGGCAAATCTCCAACAATAAACGTACCAGGAGCTCCTTTCACTACTGGTTTAATATGATGCACCATGTCATCCATAGTAACCGGTACCGTGCTGTCATAGCCGAGTACAACCATACCTAGGGAATCTCCGACAAGAATCATTTCGATGGGTGTTTTTTCAACCATAGCCGCAAATGCTATGTCATAAGCGGTAACCATGCGGAACTTTTTTCTTTGTAACTTAAATTCTTTGAATTGTGGAATAGACATTTTTGTTTTTCCCATAAAATACACTCCTTACATATATTTTATCCCATACATAAAAACAGCCATAATACATAGTTACCTATAATTGTAACACGTTTCATAGCTCAGCCCTAAGAAAAATTCCCCTGCGTTCCACTAGTTGGGTCCTCAGTCTGGCAGGATTATTGAACAAACTAGCCGAGCAAGCTATTTACATAGCTTATTCGGCTAGTTTGCTTCCTGCAATCTTACTCACCATCTGCCAAATTTGCGGTTTTGTTTGCCAATGCCTGGTTGGCTTGAACCCGGCTCATTACAATATCAAGTGCCTCGTTCGCTGTATTTGCGTAATCCAGTTTGACCCATTTCCGCTCATCAAGGTATGTACCTTCATAGGCCATACCGCGAATTCTGGCGGCCCAGCCGCCAGAACTTTCAACAATCACGACAGGCTTCCGATTTAAATATGCTGCTGATAATTCGCCTAACGTCCCGTTTGCTCCTGCAATCATGATTATTGCATCAGAAGAATGAACCAAAATTAGACTCCTATAGTCATAACTTAATCCTGTCGTGATAGGGATATCTATGTATTCGTTCGCACCATCAACTTTATCACCAGGAAGAATTCCGACTACTAAACCCTTCGCCTGTTTGGCTCCTTGGGAAACGGCCTCCATGACCCCATTTGTTCCACCGGTAAGAAGTATTGCTCTTCGCAAAGCAATTTCCTTTCCAATTTCTTCGGCAAGTTTGCGGGTGGCCTCGGGGATTTCTCCTGACTGTCCAATTACACCGATTCTTATCATCTAATTTCCGCCCTAATCACTTTATATGATTATAGAATTTACTATAACCGATTTATTACCCGTGTATTACTCGTGTACATTTGCATAAAAATCTTCCAAAATTTCTTGGACGAGTTTTTTCACAACTAAAATATCCTCTGCCGTAATTTTGTCATAATGAATTCCGCAACTAACGACAACAATTTGTTTCAGAGCCTTAGCTAAAAAGTGAGCCGCAGGTCTGGCAACTTCATCATCGATGTGTCCGGTAACCGTCAATACCGAAACCGACGCACTCGCTTGCCCGGGATCAGCTAAACTGGAACGCGGTATACCTAAGGCAACCGCACCAATATGAGCTTTTCCGCCCGTAATGGCAACATTCCATTGACTGCCCATGGGAATAGCACGCAAATTTATAGTCACATTATCTTGGGATCTACATATTTCAATCATTGAATCATCCAGCACCTTACACAGTATTTTTTGATCAACTCCGCAATATTCTTCTATATAGCATAGCCCTTTCTAAGCTCTTGTAATGTTTAAGATTTACTCATACTACTTATCTTTAGAAATTCATAATAGTAATGACGCCTGTTCGTAACAGAACAGGCATATTTTTAACCTAACATTATATCTAAAGTAACACTTTTTTCCTAATAATGCAAGTTAATTCATATCATGGTATCTCTGTCCACTTAGTGATGTCAACAAAACACGCTACCCGCTATCATCACACTGGATAAAAAAACCTCTTACATCAGCTGAGAGCGTAACCTTCGACATCATCAACATGATACCACTGATAGCGAACAGCATATTCCGCCAGCGTCTCCTCGTCACCCTCCCGTCTAGGAGCCATAAGTTTGCTCTGGGCTTCCTCAACAGTGGTTATGTCACCGCGGAGAGTAAAAATTCCGTAAGACATATCGCCGATAAACACATGGAAAAGCGTTGTCCCGAATTGGGTTCCTTCTCCCCGTCCGGCATAGATAATCCTTGCCGGGGAACCTGTCGGGGATTCAACTGACGACAAAACTACCATTCCTTTTTCCAACTTTGTCATTGAATCTTCTCCTCTTTCATAAATTCTTTGCTTCAATTATACACTTATCAATGGATTCCCCGCTATAAAAGTAAATAAAGTAAACAACTTATCAGCAAACCGTGGTATACAAGCTCTGCTGAGCTTGATATAGTATCATCTTAACCACCGGATCTGGCAGCTACCTCCGTTTATTTACTGTATGGATTTTGTTAAATTCACTATTGTATATTCTGAGCAAAGTAAAATCTTCTCAAAATATACGTAAGCGTCAAAGCAAAACCACCTATCAATAAAAAACCACCTGATGTACGATATGATAAAACATCAGATGGCTGTTGGAACCGTTATGCTTTTTTATTAGGCATTTTACAGCTTACAGGAATTTCTTCAGCCCACGGAAGTAGTTTTTCAATACAGAGCGTATCCTGCAGTTGGATTTGCCTAAAGGCATATTCCAGATAAGCTTGTGGATTTAATCCGTTTTCTATGGCCGTTTGGATTATGCTGTAAACAGCGGCGGACGATTTTGCGCCACCAGGCGTATTGCAAAACAGCCAGTTTTTTCGTCCAATCACAAAAGGCTTGATAGATCGCTCCGCACGATTATTCGATATTTCGATGCGGCCATCGGCCAAATAGGCTGTCAGATACTTTTTCTGATTTTGGGCATAGGTAAGCGCCTTGCCCAGTAGACTTTGCGGCAAGGTATCAGCCCAACAAGCTTCTATCCATTTATAAAACTCTTCGATAATTGGTTTAGCTTCTTTTTGCCTTAGTTCATGCCGTTCTTCCGGCGTCATGTGCTCGGCCTTTTTTTCAACGTCGAAAAGCTTATTGCAATAGGCAAGACCTATCGCTTCTTTACTATTCGGCTGTTTAGCCGCAGGGCCGACCAAGGCTTCATTGAATTTTCTCCGAACATGTGCCCAACAGCCGCACAAGGTTACACCGGCTTCTTCTACCTTGTGATAGCCATGCCAACCATCGGTCTGAAGATAGCCGGAAAACCCTGCAAGGTACGCCTTGGCAAATTGCCCGCTGCGCCCTTCCTGGTAGTCATAGAGCACAACCGGATGATCCGTATCCCCGGACGTTCGATATAACCACATATAGGAATCTGTCTGTGCCGGTCTGCCGGGTTCACACAACACTTCCAGAGTAGTTTCATCGGCGTGCAACAAATCCCTTGAAAGCAACTCTTTTTTTAGGGCTGCTAACAAAGGCTCCAAAAGTGCGACACCTTTAATAACCCAGTTGGACAGGTTTTGGCGGGAAAGCGTTACGCCAAGCCGCTTAAATTCCTGCTCCTGCCGATACAGCGGCATAGCATTGACGAATTTTTGGCTCATGATATAGGCCATAAGCTCGGCGGATACCATGCTCTTAGGCAGCAACGCTTTCGGCGCGTTAGCCGTGATGATCGGCGTCTCTATATTGTTTTTCTCGCAATTTCGGCAACCGTATACATAGTTTACGTGCTCGATAACCTTGACCTTTGCCGGAACAATCGTCAATTCCTTACGTACTTCCTTGCTCATAACATGCAGCTCTTCACCGCAAGCAGGGCAGGTCTGTTCACCTTCTGGCAGAGTATATTCAATCACTTCTACCGGCAAGTCCTTTATGTTTTCTCCGCGTTTACCCTTTTTGCGCTGATAACTGATGGTTTCCACGTCCGGCTCCACAGCAATCGGTTGGCGCTCAGCTTCCGCCTCATTGAAGAGGTTTAACTGTTCCTGGTCATCGCGTTTACTTTTTTCCGAAGAAGCGCCAAACTTTTTTTGGCGAAGCAGCTTCAACTGCTCCATATACCACTTGTTGAGCGCTTCCAATTCCTGAACGCGTTTCTTTAATTCCGCATTTTCTTCTTCAAGCTGTGCCTGTGTTTGCAAGAAAAAATCCTCATTTCCGATACCATTTTCTTATCTTCTATTATACCGGAAAATGAGGCGAAAAGCCAGTAAAATCAATACTTTAGCGGCTTTTTAAAACTTGCGTGCGACGCAGTTTTTGTTCGATGCCCGGGCTTTGAATCAGGTTCCACAGTTCTTCTGTGGTAAGCGCCATGGTGGCGTCGTCAAGTGTCGGCCATTTGAAACGGCCTCGTTCCAAGCGCTTTAAATGCAGCCAAAAGCCGTTGTCTTCCCAAGTTAAAATCTTAATTCGATTGCGTTGTTTGTTGCAAAAGACGAACAGTGCTTTTTGAAACGGATCCAACTTAAAACTATGCTGCACCAATGCGCTTAAGCCATTAATGGATTTACGCATATCGGTGTCCCCGCAGGCTAAAAAGACTGGTGTATGTTCCGATAGTTTCAGCATACTTCCACCAGTACGCCAAGCACCGTTGCCAAGAGTTTTTTATCTGTTTTAGTATCTACGGCAATTTTGCATTTGCCGATTTGTATTTCGAGGCTGGCTGATCGTTGTGGCGCAGCCTGGATGACAGGAATCCAGTTTTGTACCGGTTGCGGCTGGTCCTGCTTTTTTTCGTGCTGCAGCCATCTCTGCAATGTGCTCAGGCCAATAGCATTTTCCTGGCACCATTCTTTTTTGCTTAGGCCACTGGCTTTATATGCTGCTATCAGCGCTGCTTTTTCGACAGCACAGTAGGCCTTACGCTTGCTTGTTATTGTATTTTCCATACAGCTTATCCCTCCTGAGATCATTATCCCAGGATTGAAGCATATACGCTATGTGGGGATACTTTTACGCTTACACAAAAACCAGCTACCCGTTTAGGTTGCCGGCTTTATGAACAGTTCAGGTGTATAATTTTTTTGGTAACTCTTATGTAATATGTTTAGATTTAAAATCATCTTTTAAGAAGGCAATATCAATAGGCAGAAGGTTGTACCCGCTCTTTATATAGCTGAAACCCATAATCAAGCAATTTAGCAGCATCATCCCATCGATGCTCACTGTTGAGTATTACAGCAATTAACTGTATATCGCCCCGTTTTGCAGCAGCTACCTAGCACAATATTCCCAAAATACGTTCCTTAATAATCAGGATATTTTGAGCTGCCCTCATATGCACATACTCCACACCTCGGAGAATTGGCAATCCTCATGAACATTTCTTCTCCACAAGCATGGTTATCCCTGCAATCGTCACATAAAAAACCCTTGCCCTCATAAATACACTCAGCACAAACAACAGTAGCAACCTTTTCTCCGCATTCATCACAAAGCCTTTCAATTGGCTTGTTTCGAGACATAATAGTAATTTCATCTTTTTTCCAACTACCTTCTCTGTAGTCAAACACCTTGATTGCAAGCGCTGTGGTAGAACCAAAATCATATTCATATTCAAAAAGCATTCCTTCTTTAAGTACACTCTTTAGCTTGCAATTCATGCTCTTCGTAGGAAGAACTCCCCATCCCATGGAAGCTTGAGGCTCAGCATCATACAAAACGCCATCTATTCTGAATGAACTTAAATGCCCACAGCATTCAAGCCATATATCTCTTAAGAACTTGTCCAAATTCTTGAGTGTCCAAGTCCTCTCGAACCTCTAACATCAGCCAGTATTCTTTGCGATAAGTTCCTTCAACGGCAAGGCTGAAATATCCGGATTGCTTTTCACTTGATGATTTTAAATCCAATAAATCCTTGCGTTTCTGGCAAGCTGTCAAATGCTTTATCATTGCAGCTTTGGTATATTCTTTTCCGCAGAATTTGCAAACGCCTTTGCTTCTTTTGCTCATAAAAGTAATCCTTTCACTTCATATCCCTACTTGGTTAACCCAAGACGAATGTATTGGTGTATAGTGAAATACAAATTTATTATCATGTTTTGCATTGAACTCACTCCACCTAAACAAAGAAAGAACTTCCGAAGTCACCGTGGTTTGATAAGAAGATAATGATGGTATCCAGAGATTGTCGACACAGCTAAAACCTCCTTTATACAAACATTATACTCCTTTTCCTGTAACATGGTAATTAAAATTTGAGTATATCAAGTTTTTTTACAAAGACGGTAGACAACCTGCAAGGCGCAGGATAGAAAATATAGGATAACTATACTGGCTGGCATATTTGTTGCCATTGTTTAGGCAAGTTGAAGTTCCTTGTAAGCGAGCGCAGTGCCAATCCTATTGGTTACCACTCATTGGTTACCACTTATAGTTTTTTCACCGGCATCCCCTGGTTTAACATATACCGTCTCATAGGTATTGGTGTCAACAAAAGCACGAGAAATAGCCAACGGAGTAATAACCAACAAAGTGAGAACTAAAGACATTATCAACATTGTCCTTCTTATAAGTGAATTATAGAAATATCCTTTCTAGCAATAAGAAGAGTCGTTGATAGGTTGCTCCGAGGTTGCCGTCTGGAGGTTTTTTCTTAATTGCTTTACATCCCAATATAGACAGATACCAGTCAAAAGTGCTGATGCAATATCAGATATAGGGCCGGCAGCCCAGACCCCCATTAACCCAAAATAATGAGAAAGAATAAATACAAGTGGTATAAGTACAATGACTTGACGCAGTAAGTTGAAGATAATGGAATAATAGGCTTTGCCAATTGCCTGAAAATAATTAGCACCAATGATCTGAAAACCGATAATGGGTAGCATTATCAAAAAGATCTTTATTCCTGTAGTGCCGATTTCAATCAATTGTGGCTCAGCGTTAAATATCCGGATAATCCGTTCTGCAGATAATTGTACCCACAGGAACCCACATAAACAAATAAATGTAGAAACGGCAATTGCCATGTGCAATGCAGATATAACGCGCTGATATTGTTTGGCTCCATAGTTATAGCCGATGATCGGCTGTGCGCCCTGACTAATTCCGGCTACTGGCATCATAACAAGCATAAGAATTCGATTCATAATGCCAAAGGCGGCTACAGCGGTCGTACCGCCATAGACCATAATCCGAAGATTAAGCACAACCATTACGGCACTTGCGCCCACCTGCATCAAAAAGGGGGCTACACCAATTTTGAAAATGTCTTTTACAATATGCATACGCAATGCCAGGCAATGTTTTCTGAAACGCAGTAGTCCTGATCCATACGTAAAGTAGTATACAACCCAAACTGCGGCTACTGCTTGTGCTAAAATAGTGGCAATTGCGGCGCCTTTAATTCCAAAATCGAATATAAAAATCAGCAGATAGTTCAAGACAATATTTATTCCTGCGGCAATCAACTGTGTTGCCAAGGCTGTTCGGGGGTCTCCCTGAGCTCGAATGACATTGTTTAAACCAAAGCCTACGTGTAAAAATACGCTGCCGCCAAGGATGATTGATGTAAAATCTCTGGCATATGGCAAAACTTCAGGGGTTACACCAAGACAATTAATGAGTATGGGATCCAGATACCACAGAACTAATCCTGTAGTTGCCAGAACAAAAACAATCATCATTGTCAGGGCGTTACCTAAAATCATTTCTGCCTGTTGTTGATTATTTTCACCCAGTCGCAGGGAAATTAAGGTTGCCGCGCCAATCCCAATCAGCATTCCTACTGCCATTAATACTGTCATAATCGGGAAGGCGATTGTTACAGCCGTCAGTGCAATCTCGCCAACCCCCCGGCCGACAAAAATGCTGTCGACCACATTGTATAAGGCGCTTACTAACATGCCAACAACTGCCGGCAAAGAAAATTGCCATAATAAAGATGATATTTTATGTTCTCCTAAGAATTTTGCGTTATCCATAAAACCCTCCAATATAATACGTATAAATTGAAAAATAAAAAGCCAGAAATACTGGCCTCCTATTTTTGCAAACAAGAAAGTAATACATTCTTATCATATATATATATATATACTCTAACTATAAATATATATCAAATTATGATGGACGTAAAGAGGCAGACGATAGTATCATTACCTTTTTATGGATAAATTCAAGGCCACAACCAACTCGAAACATATCTCCCACCGGCAGAAGATTGACATGATTAGGATTTATTTATTCTCCACCATAGCTCAACGGATAGAACAACCGCCTTTGGCACCGGTCTAAATATGTATATGCCACAAGACACATAGGCATTTTCGGCACTGAACTACCCTGCACTGAAGTACAGGAGTTATTATTGCGACTGGAAGTCGTGGTTACGGCTAAAGCCGTTTAAAAAGCAAGGACTGAAGTCCGTGGTTTTTACCACGCGCATTGAAAATAAACTATCCCCAAAAGTATCCCCATATTTACATAACAAAAGGCTTCCGAATCCTCGGAAGCCTTAGTTTTCCTGGCACGCCTGGTAGGAATCGAACCTACGACCAACCGCTTAGAAGGCGGTTGCTCTATCCCCTGAGCTACAGGCGCATATTCATTATAAATAAAATGGAGCGGGTGAAGGGAATCGAACCCTCGTAGCTAGCTTGGAAGGCTAGTGCTCTACCATTGAGCTACACCCGCATTTAATAGTTGTATAAGTGGTCGGAGCGGCAGGATTTGAACCTGCGACCCCCTGGTCCCAAGCCAGGTGCTCTACCAAACTGAGCCACGCCCCGTAGTCACAAAATATATTATACTTAGATTTTGCTTGTTTGTCAAGCAAGGACTTTCAGGTATTGTGACTTTCAGGTATTTTTTTGGCTGCCGCCAGCCAATTGATTGGCGACAGCCGGTTGTCCGAACACTTATATATTACGGTACTTCTGTTGCCCTTCATTATAAAAGTTATTACCCTGGCTGTCAATGACAACGATTGCCGGAAAGTTTTCAACTGTCAACCGCGCCAGGGCCTCAGGTCCAAGATCTTGGTAAGCAACTATTTCATATTTCTTAATGGCCTTGGCAATAAGTGCGGCTGCACCGCCGGTAGCGGCAAAATATACTGCTCCGTATTTTTTCATGGCCTCTACCACCTCGGGCGAGCGGTAACCTTTGCCGATCATACCACGCAGCCCCTCTTCAAGTATTCGCGGTGTATAAGCGTCCATGCGGCCACTGGTAGTCGGTCCGGCCGAACCGATGGGCTGGCCCGGTTTGGCCGGCGCAGGGCCGACATAGTAGATAATCTGGTCCTTAAAATCAACAGGTAAATTTTCGCCTGCAGCCAACGCTTCAACCATGCGTTTATGTGCGGCGTCCCGCGCAGTATAAATGGTTCCGGTGATAAGTACAAAGTCACCGGCTTTGAGTTGGCGGGCTTTGTCTTCGGTCAACGGGGTGACAATTCTAATAGCTTCTTGCATCTTACAAGTCCCCCGTTATAGTTCTGCCTCGGCATGGCGGGTGGCATGACAATTGATGTTGATAGCCACCGGCAAGCCGGCAATATGAGTTGGATAATATTCGACATTCACCGCAAGCGCTGTCACCCGGCCGCCTAGACCCTGCGGACCTATACCGGTTTTATTAATTAAGTCAAGCAGCTCTTGTTCGAGGTTGGCATATTCGGAATGGGAACTGCGCTTATCTATCGGACGCAATAGTGCTTGTTTAGCCATAAGCGCTGCTTTTTCCATGGTACCACCGATCCCTATACCTACAACAATAGGCGGACAAGGATTGGAACCAGCATTAAAAATAGTGTCGATAACAAACTTCTTGACTGCCGGCAGGCCATCGGCCGGTTTGAACATCTTAAGCGCGCTCATATTCTCACTGCCGAAACCTTTAGGTGCCAGGGTAATTTTTATTTTGTCACCAGGGACAATAGTGGTGTGCAACACAGCCGGAGTATTATCACCGGTATTCTTACGGTTAAACAGCGGTTCCCCCACTACCGATTTCCGCAGATAGCCTTCAGTATAACCTTTGGCTACGCCAGCGTTTACGGCGTCAACTAAGCTGCCGCCGGTGATGTGCACATCCTGTCCGACTTCCAAAAATATGACAGCCATACCCGTATCCTGGCAGATTGGCATTTGTTCATCACGGGCAATACAAGCGTTTTCTACCAGTTGTCCGAGAATAGCTCTGCCGAGCGGTGATTCTTCACGTTCCTGCCCTGCTTCCAAGGCAGCGCGAATATCGTCTGATAGGTAGTAGTTGGCGTCAACAGCCAACTTGGCTACCGTTGCGGTAATCTGTGAAACATCAATTGTACGCATCCTGCCCTCCTGATTAGCGGCCAAGTCTAATACGTTCAGCTGTATTTTTCCTGATGGTTTCCGGATCGACTTTAATTCTGGCTACCCCGGTCTCCATGGCCGCTTTAGCTACAGCGGCAGCTACGGCGGGAGCAACGCGGGGGTCAAAAACATCAGGCACAATATAGTCTTCCCGGAGCTCATTTTCGGGGATGAGATCAGCTATGGCGTAAACGGCGGCAATTTTCATAGCTTCATTAATTTGCCGGGCTCTTACGTCAATAGCGCCTCTAAAAACGCCGGGAAATACCGTGACGTTATTAACCTGGTTAGGAGCGTCCGAGCGTCCGGTTCCGGCTACTCTGGCTCCGGCGGCCTTGGCTTCATCATAACTGATTTCAGGTACAGGGTTAGCCATGGCAATAACAATAGCGTCAGGGTTCATATTTTTAATAATTTCTTTGGTAAATGCGCCAGGAGCAGAAACGCCGATCAACGCGTCCGCGTTTTTAGCCACAAATTCTAGATTACCTTCTAATTTGGTCAGGTTAGTTACTTTGGCCAATTCGGTCTGAATCCGGTTAAGGCCTGGCATGCCTTTGTACAAAGCGCCGTGCACGTCAACCATGATAACATTTTTGGCCCCGGCATTTACCAGCAGACGGCCGATGGCAGTACCGGCAGCACCGGCGCCGTTAACAATGATTTTAGCGGTAGCCAATTCCTTTTTGATAAACCGGAGTGCGCCGATAAGAGCCGCTACCCCGGCAATTGCTGTTCCGTGCTGATCATCGTGGAAAACCGGAATATCCATTTGTTCTTTTAACGCATCTTCAATGTCATAACACTTAGGTGAGGAAAAGTCTTCTAAGTTAATACCGGCAAACGTTGGTTGCAGGAGTTTGACTGTTTCAATAATTTTGTCCGGGTCTTTGGTGTCAAGGCAAATCGGCACAGCATCAACGTCGCCAAATACTTTAAACAACACTGCTTTACCTTCCATTACCGGCATCGCCGCCTCCGGGCCAATGTCACCAAGGCCTAACACCCGGGTACCGTCAGAAACAACGGCTACCATGTTGCCGCGGCAAGTTAGCTCAAATGATAAGTCTTTGTTATCTTTAATCTCTTTACATGGTTCGGCAACTCCCGGAGTATAGGCCAGGCTAAGGTCATACCGGGAAGAAAGCGGTACTTTTGGGGCTACTGCCAGTTTTCCGTTGTTGTCCCGGTGAAGTCTTAATGCTAGTTCACGTATGTCCATGTTATAACCCCCATATAGTTTTTGACAGTCAAATAAACTTGCCAGACTTATTGATTCTACTATGTATTAAGCGATATCCTGGCTGATGTTATTTAAATACTGTTTACCGGCAATGCCCAGCTTGGTCATTTCACCTGGCTTAATATATATAGTATCCAATAAAGATTTACCGGCGTGTTGTTAGTATAAGCGTAAGTCAAGCGCCAGCGGTGGAGCGTTACTAACAACACGCCTAGAAAAAAATCTTTATTGGATTTCATATAGTAAGCGAATCAAAGAGATTATATGCAATAACAGGCTCCATAACAAAATAAACTAATGCCGGGAGTGGCTATGCTTGATATGGGCAATAATCGGCTGAGCTTCCGTAGATGTCAAATACCGGTACGTAGTCTCCGGGACCAAGTCTTTTACGGCGGCCCACTCATCATGACGAATAAGTTCCCGCACCCGTGACGCGCTGATGGCTTCACCGCCGGTCGTAATGCGCGGCATGATTTTTAAGCTAATTCCGTATTGCGGCAGAATTTCGGCCATGGCCTGATTATAACTACTCGTTGTTTCGCAGTATGGTTCATCGCCGACATAACGCCGGGTGACACCAAGCGCCGGAGCGATATAACGGGCAAAAACGGTGGCATCAAGCCGGGTCTGAGCAATAGCGGTGGCTGCTCCCCGGGTAAAGTAACCCGGAAAGGTTGCCGACGAAACAATATATTTACCGGCAGGCAGCACCAAAATATTTTTATATTCGGCCAGTCCTTCCCGCACTAAACGAAACCGCACCGCAAAGGGAAACAGCGACCGTTCCTCGCTGACGACGAGGACAACAGCCGCTTGATTTTCTCTTGCCGCCCTGGCTATTACTGCCTGGTGTCCTAACGTAAAAGGATTACAATTAACAACCAGCGCAGCTCTGGAGCCGGCAGGCAGCACTTTAGCCTTCTTGGCTATTTCACGACAATAATCGGTAATTGAGCCCAGCCCTGACTCCAGTAAAACGGCATAAGGCTCGACCCTGGCAATTTCTTTGAAGCCCAGTGCGGCAAACATCGGCGCCGCACTGGGTTTAGTATAGATAAAATAGTGATAAATGCCGCGTTGCCCGGCTTGTTGCATGAGGTGACTAACCACGTTGGCGGTTAAACCTTCTCCCTGCAACCGGGGCGACACGGCAATATTACGCAGCACTTCCCCGGCCAACGAGCCGGCAGCAATAATCTCATCATCCTGATAAAACGCCACTGTATAGTCAACAGCACCATCGAAGGTCAGATCAAAGCCGGCAAGAAAGGCGCGGACAGCCTCGACTTCCCGGGAACTATCAAGGTTAATTTCCCTTATATCATAGCTACTCCACATGTCAATGACCTCCTAATATGCCGTCTAATCTACCTGCCTTACCACATCAATTACCGTGCCGTCACGGTACTCGACCACGGCGACCACTTTGTCCCGGGTTGTTATGCTTTCAGGCCGGCCGGCAATTTTTTCAGCAAGGGCTTTTAGTTCTTCTGCACTTTTAAGCGGCAATCCTGCAGCTTGGAACTTTTCATATAAATCAGGGCGATGCGGGTTAACGGCTATACCGCGTTCGGTAACCAGTACGTCTACCGTTTCGCCGGGTGTTGTGGCGGTCAGCACACTGTCCATGATGATCGGCAACCGGCCCCGCAGAAGATTGGCAACAACAATAGTAACTTTAGCACCGGCGGCGGCGTCACTGTGCCCGCCTGAACCGCCCATAATAACCCCGTCCGAGCCGGTCACAACATTAACGTTAAAACCTGTGTCAATTTCCGTAGCACCCAGTACTACCGCATCAAGCTTGTTTACAGCCGCCCCCAGGTTAAACGGACTGGCGTAAAAATCAGCGCCGACCTCCAGGTGATTGGGATTGGTCGCTAACGAACGTATAGCATCCAGGTCAAAACCCTGCACATCGATTATTGTTCTGAACAAACCTTTTTCCAGCATTTCCACCATGTAGCCGGTTATGCCGCCGAGGGCAAAGCTGCCGGTAACACCAGACTCTTCCATCATCTGACGCACATAATAGGCGGCAGCCAGCGATGCGCCGCCGGCGCCTGTCTGGAAGGAAAAGCCGTCTTTGATAAGGCCGGCGGCCCTGATAACTTTAGCGGTGGTTTGGGCGATTTTAAGCCCGACCGGGTCGCGGGTTATTTTAGTTGTTCCCGATACTATGCCTTTAGGGTCACCAATACAGTCAACTTTTACAACATAATCAACCCGGGTCTGGGGAATAGAGACTGGCGACAGCGGGTATGGAACCAGATTGTCAGTTACAGCCACAACATGATCAGCATATTGGGCATCTGGCATGGCATATCCCAGCGAACCACAGGCCGCCGGGCCGTTAACACCGTTCAAGTTGCCGTAATCGTCGGCGGTAGGCGCGGCAATAAAGGCGACGTCGATTTTTAGCTGACCACACTCAATGGCTCTGGCCCGGCCACCGTGGGTTCTTAAGATAACAGGGCGGGGGAACAAACCACGTGATACTGCCTGGGCCACCGGTCCGGACATATAGTTAGTGTCAAGTCCTGTTACCACGCCGGCTTTGACATGTTCAACAATAGGCGCATGTACCGGAAAAACCGAGCTTAAAGCAATATTTAAATTTTTAAGCCCCAGCTTGGCGGCAACGGCAAGCACCATGTTGACGACACCGTCGCCGTTGCGCAAGTGATGGTGAAAACCCAAGGTCATGCCGTCAGTAATGGGAATGCGTTTAAACACGGTTTCCAGATCAGCTACCAGTTTTTGCTCACCGGGAAAAATCTGTTTAACTTTCGGCGCTTGGCGCGGCATATCAGGTGCGGTGGCAAATGCCCCGGCAAACGGCCGTACCTTGCCGTATCCGTCAATATATTCCGGCAGGTTCCGGCCAATAGCATTTATAACTTGGTTCATAGTAAGCCTCCTCCTGCCAAACCCAACAGTTGAGCCAGATACAGTATGCGCTCGGCTCTGGCAACAATCGGCGCATCAACCATTTTGCCGTCAAGCGACGCCACACCTGAACCCTCAGCCTCAGCCTTACGGATGGCTTTAATAACCCGTTCAGCCCAAACAATGTCCTGTTCAGTGGGATTAAATACTTTATGGATGTCGTCAATCTGGCGGGGATTTATCGCAAGCTTGCCTTTAAAGCCAAGCCGTTTGGCAAGTTCGGTATCGGCAATTAACCCGTCCTGATCATTAACATCGGTGAACGGCGTATCGATTGATTGCACCCCGGCGGCGGCAGCACTGTTGACTACCATTGTCCGGGCGCTGAATATTTCCGTTCCTTCTTTGGTCCGTTTAGCCCCCAAAGATGTTGTGTAATCCTCGGCGCCAAAGGCTAGCGCCACCACCCGTTTATCGGCGCGGGCAATGCGGTAAGCCTCGGCAATACCGCACGGCGTCTCAAGCAGCGCGATAAGTTTAACAGGTGTTTGGCCAGGCTGTTCGTAAGCCGCCACCAACCGGGCGGCCTCCTTAATATCTTCAGGGCTTTCGACTTTAGGTACCAGCAGGGCGTCCGGGCGGCAGGGCACGATAGCTTTGATGTCTTGCCGTCCAAAAGTATCAAGAGTATTAATACGCACTACTTTTTCGCTGTCACCATAGTCCACGGTTTGTAAAGCCTGAGCGACCAGCAGCCGTGCAGCGTCTTTCTCCTGGGGAGCAACGGCGTCTTCGAGGTCAAGAATAATAGCGTCAGCCCCGAATACCCCACCATTTTGCAGCATGCCAGGATTATTGCCTGGCATGAACAACATCGTCCGGCGCAAATCCATTAGATCAGCTCCTTTGAAGCAATAACGCCGGCCCGGCCAAGAGCCGCCAGGGTACGCGCCTTAATGGTGCAGTCCAGCGCTCCCCGGTCAACAGCCTTAACGTATATATCAGTAATGTTATGTTCACCAATTACACCAGCAATGGTTTTCTTGATTGCTTGACCGTATTGTGCCAGAACAATGCTCTCAAGTTCAATGACTACACCGCTTCCGATGGGTCCGGGAGCTACTGTAATCATAATGTCATTTGATTCAAGAGTGCCGGCTTGCGCCGGCTTAAGTTCGTACATAATTACCTCCTTTAAAAGCAACTGAAGTAAAATACGGCATTATACTCAACGTTAGGAATTGATGGTGTTTAAGAGCGTAAACCCATCAAGAGTATCAGACTTCGGACCGACAAGACCGATGATAAGATAGGTCCTGGTTTTCGGATCATATTTATATTCGGGGATAAGACGGAAGTTTTCAATTTCCTCAGTATTGCGTACATGCGTGCGCGGCCCGGAACATGACCATAGCAAATCGCCGATTTTGATATGGCCTTCGTCACAATAGCTGATGTTGATACCTTCATCAATCAAATTTCTAACTTTACGTTCAACCTCTTTTAAATCGGCCGAAAGTTCCAGCGGATAGTCAAGGACAAATCCGTGATGCACATCACGGTGCTTAAATTCCAATATTGCGCCATAATCCTGAACCAAAATTCGATTGGTAAGGTCTTCGGCCGTATGGGCCATTTTCCGGTACCGGAGGGTTTTAACAACAACATCCCGTATTTCCTGGGGCACCGGCCCAAACACCGTCGGACGCACGACAATGACCTCGCCGCCAACGCCGATGAGCACATCGGCGTTGGTTTTCAGCAAGGGATATAAAAGGTCAAAATGTTCAACAATAACCCGTTTATCATGAGCCAACGCCTGCCGGACTGCATCTGCCAGAACATGTATTTGTGTAAACGCCAGTTCGAACCGGATATCAACATGGTACGTGTGGCTTGAGAAAAACCCCCGGTCAATATTCTTGAGCAGCGGTAACGGCCGGATATTAACACCGTCGTCGTCGTTGGTAAGTTCTAATCCCGGAAACATTCCCTTTACCAACGATGACTTGCCGGCTCCGGCATCACCGATGATGCCGATAAGTCGGTCAAGCGGCGATAAATAGCGTTCGCTCAGCTGTTGACCAAGAGTATACATCCGGTTGCGGCCGCGTGGCGCAAAGTAGCTGGAATACATGAGCTGGTCACCCAGTCCCAGCGTAACGGTTGACTTCATGCCGGTCCTCCTTCTTCTAGGCTGATTTGCGGGCTTTGCGTACTGCCAGAATACGCTGCATTTCATTGTAGACGATCATATAGCCTTCATCTACCCCCATCCCGGGTTTAGCCAGCATTTGTACCGGCTGGGTAGCCATGGCGATATGGACGCATACCTGAGCCGAACGGTCGGTCTCATTGCATGTACCGCCCTGATAAGCGCCAACACCTTTTTGCTTG
This sequence comes from Sporomusaceae bacterium ACPt, assembly GCA_041428575.1. GTDB lineage: Bacteria > Bacillota > Negativicutes > Sporomusales > Sporomusaceae > Sporomusa_D > Sporomusa_D carbonis. The sequence goes on along the minus strand of CP155570.1, from coordinate 1,147,971 downwards.
CAATACAGCACTGATTCAATAATATTGTTGATACCGCCCAAGTCGGGAGTTTTTATTTGCAGCATGTCGCCCGCGCCTTTGTCGGCAAATTCTTTAATGTCTTCATAAGTATTGCACCACTCGTCAGCCACAATCTCAACCCTGATGTTTTCCCGGCGGAGGCGGGAAGTAATCTCAGCCAGCACCGCAATCTGCTTATCACGGTCTTCAACATCAACCGGGCCTTCGATACGAAGGGTAAGCGGCGCAGCAGCTTGTTCGAGTTTGCGGAAGTATTCTACCATGCGGTCAATGTCATTGTTAAAGGCCAGGCCGATAGTACCGTATACGTCGATATGAAGCACAGGCGCATAATCGGCAGTGGTGCGCAGCTTGGCAACCCGGTCTCTCAGCCACTTAACATATTCTACCAGCAATTCGCCGTTTTCGCCCAACTTTTCTCTAACGTTGTTGATAAGGCCGTGGGGCAGCACTTCGGCGTGCTTAATAATCATTTTGTCAACATTATTATACCGGTCGTCGCCGGACTGGGTAAAGATAGCAATCTCCTTGTCGCTCACCTGAGTGTTGTATTCGGCAGCGATTACCTCACACATGAGCTGTTTCTTGGCTTTGGCGACAGCATCCAAAATAGCTTGGGTAACGCCATAGCGGAGAGCAGTATGAATGCGTTTGCCGTTTTCGTCATGTAAATTATCAATTTCCTCAGCCAGTTGTTTAAAGGAAACAAGCTCACGGCCAACCAGGCGGGGTTTTATCATCTTTTCAATAACCGGAATAAAGTCTTCGGCTAAAAATAACGGGTCGCGCCCGCCGGTGCCGCTATATTGAACGGCAGCGCAATCCCCGTAGGCAATCTGGCCGTCTTCTAAAATAATCATAACAGATACTGCTTCGCCGGCTTGGCGTACAGCTTTGAAACCAGGGGTAATCGGCTGCCCAAGATAAGTAAAGCCGTCATGCTCAGCGCCGGCTTTAATCGCCCGCTGATCATCAAAATAAAAACCGGTACGGCCTTTAGCGCAAACTACATCAACTATTTTCACTACATATAACTCCTTTAAATTTAGTTAGATGGGAGGAAACCCGCGCGACTAGCGCGGGCGTCCTACTAAATTGCCTTTGGAAATCGCATAAATATCGTCAATTACCATTTGGAAGCTGGGTGCGCGACCTTCAGCCTTTGCCCGTTCAGCTATTTTGTCCTGGTGGAAAGCAACGAGATCAGGAGTAAACGGCAGGTTACCGACGTCAAACAGGCGGACAGCACCATGATTGTCGCGGGCCGGCAGGATTTTGTTCAGGGTGAACTTGCTGGGAGCAAACGGCACGTCAAGCACACCGGCTTCGAAAGCGCGAACAGCGCCGATAGCGTAGTCGCCGCCGCCCATCTCAAATACTTTATCAAGAATACAACGGCTTTCGGCTTTAATAATGTCGATTTCGGCTTGCAGTTCGGCAGTCAGTTGGAACGGCTGATCTTTAAGCATGTTAATCATTTGCCTGGTGGTACGGAGTCCCTGGGCGTTGGCTTCTTTGGTAGGAATGCCCAGCGCTTCATGCGGAGTCTTGACAATAACTTTAGTAGCCTTGGCCAATGCTGCGGCAGCCGCCCCCCAGGAGATAACACCGAATGCTTTGGCTTCATCTTGGGGGAAACCGCCCATCCATTGGTGAAATACTGTGGTCAAAACGGTGTCATGATAACCGTGCTTGGTCATATATTCTTCCGCAAGTTGTTCCAGAGCCTTGACGGCGGCAATATCTTGTATAAGGTTACCGCATTGACCATAACCTAAAGTAATATTTTTTACGCCTTGTTCAGCGGCCAAAATGCCTTCGATAATAGCTACCGAGTGGGAAACACTGGGTGGTACCAGCGTGCCTGTCAGCGGGCCGAATGGCTCACGGTTAATTTCAATGCCGTGTTCAGCATAAATACCGATCATGCGGTCACAATACTGCCAGTCGTAAATGGTTTTTTCCAGCGAAACACTCTTAGCATACGGAATATTGTAAGAAATACCGCCGCCTTCATAGGAGGTAAACCCGGCAGCTATGGTAATTTCACCTAAAAGACGGGCATCAGGAGTACCATGACGGACTTGCAGCGGCGCGTCAACACTTTCCACAACCCGGCGTACGCCGGCGACACCGTGGTTAACGGCCGGAAAGCCGTTAAGGAGTGAACGTCCGGCTCTCAGACTTTCTTCGATGCCGTTTTGGGCTTCCTTATACTGGTTCTGACGGGTGTAGCTGTCAATAGTAGTTGGCAAAAGATCGGCTTCGCCTTCAGTTTTCAGGTAATTTAACAGGTTGATATGTTCATCAATGAGGGCCACACCGGCACGCGGCTGAGTAAGTGTTTCCCCATTCTTCTTGGCTTTCACCAGACGTTTGGCAAAATGACGCTTTGCCGGAATATTTTCATGATATTTTACCGCTTCCTCAAGGTTTACATCTTTGCCTGTCGGCCAGTGAGTGAGCACTTCCTGACGGATGGCATAAAACTTGTCATGAGTCCACTTTTTATTCTTAAGTTCCATGGGGTATTGCCTCCTCTAATATGACTATTTCTTAACGATATATTTTTTCATCATCCGTACAGCCACAGCCGGATATTCTTCCCCCAACAGCCCCATGGCCGCCATGATGTAATTTTTATCAATGAGATATTCCGGATACTGCGGCTTTAACACCTGGGGATTGGTCTCGTCAAATAAAATCCCCTTAAGAATGGCTTCAGGTTCGGAATTGTTAACGATTACGCCGCCTGTACCTATTACGGTGGTAACTTTGGTTAAATCTTTCCCGGTCTGGACATAGCTGGTCCCCATCGGGGTAAAGTAAGTAACAAGCTGGCCGACATGCCGGTCAGCCCCCAGGCGTACACACGCCTTGCCCATAGCAATTTCAATCTTAGCTTGAGTCTCATCCTGGGGCAAGTGGTCAATATCGGCTTCAACCTTAGCGACATAGGCAGTTACTTCCTCCGGACTTACTACGGCGTATCTACTGATCATCTCGGCGCCGGCAGCCTTCAGAAGCGCCCCGGCACTGTAACGCATCCCCAGGTCCCCTTCGACAGTACGCTTGCCAAACGGTTCCGGCAGCCCTTTGAGCGTCACTCCGCCAACAGTCGGGTCGCCTTTGGCGATTGAATACACGTCGGTAGTTGCGCCGCCAATGTCAAGCACCATTAAGTCGCCTAGACCCTTTTCCCCGCCCCCGCCCTGGCTCAAGAGTTCAGCGGCTTTGAGAACAGCAGCCGGTGTTGGCATTACCATCCGGTCAACCATTTTATTGGCGCGGTTTAAGCCTTTGGCTTCAGTAATCCGGCGCAGGAAGATGTCACGGATGGCAGCCCGGGCCGGTTCGATATTAAGTTCATCAAGCTTAGGCATGACATTCTCGGTCGGGCGCACCTCGGTCAATTTTTCTGACAGGATTTTAACCACTGCCGGCGCGACCGATTTATTGCCTGCCACTACCACCGGCACATCAAGGCCAAGTCCTGCCAGCATTCCGGCATTGTGCAGAATAACTTTCTGATTGCCGCCGTCAGTACCGCCGGCCAGAAGAATAATGTCCGGCTGCAAAGCGGCTATCTCAGCAATTTCGTATTCGCTCAGTTCATGACTGAATACCTTGAGAACCTTGGCGCCGGCACCTAACGCCGCCCGTTTGGCCGCTTCAGCCGTCATTTCCGGCACCAAACCGGCGGCCACCATCTTTAGCCCTCCGGCAGCGCTTGAGCAGCCCAGAACTTTGTTGAATTCAAGCTCGCCGGTCTTGGCAAATAATGCGGCAAGCGCCTGGTTCAGGCCGTCCATGATATCGGTTTCAACAGTTGTTATACCTCTGGCAGTGCCTAAAACTTGCTCCTGGTCAACGTCTACTGCGGTAATTTTGGTGTAAGTGCTGCCAAAATCGATAAGTAAAACGTTATTCAACGCAAAGACCCCTTTTTTTATTTCAAGTCCTCATTAAGATCGGCAATTACTTTGTCAGGCAAAGTACCAGGCACATACACCCGGTCATAACCCATTGCGAGGAACTTTTGTTCAACATCTTTAAAATCAGTTTTGCCGACAACCAGGTTGCCGCCCACATAGAGAAGGATATCTTCGATACCGGCCTCGCGGCAACGGTCTCTTAAACCACGACAATCAATCTCACCGTGACCGTAGAGCGAGGCCACCAGAATGGCTTTGGCATCAGTCTCAATAGCCGCATTAACAAATTCTTCCTGCGGCACCAGCACACCCAGGTTAATCACTTCATACCCGGCAGCACTAATGGCGTGATTGAGGATTTTGTTACCAACAGCATGGCAGTCGGCACCAATCACACCTAATATAACCTTTACCTTATCTGACATTTTCTCTACTCCTTTGCTTTATCTGTTTCTGCCACCAACCGGCTGACCACCTGTTGGAGCGACCCCTGGTCAATTTCATAATAAAAAGTGATGATATCCTGTGTTTCAGCTGCTACTTGGCGAACGACCCGCTCTACAGTTTCAGCGGCAACAATTACGTTACATCCTGCTATACATTGTCTTACCTGTTCCCGGTCATCAGCGATACATGGCGCCAGATGAATGCCGTTGTAGCCGATCTTGGCCATGAGACGGTTGAGAGCCATAACAAAGTCTTGGGTTTTGGCGACAACAACTACTTCTGTACCTGCCGGCAAGCGGGCCAATTTGATTACCGCTTCAAGGTTTGGCACGGCAGATACAGTCATCAGTTTAGCGTTGTTACCGAGAATTTCAGTGACAACCGTTTGATGTTCCGCTGTCGTAATGACCAAATCACAAGCCGCAAGAAACTCTGCTTTAACAGCACCCGCCACCAGATCCGCTAAAGCAACCGGTTCAAAGCGGGCTTTGGCAACTTGTCCGAGTTGAGCAACAAACCGCTCAACATACTCTAAGGTACAATCAACAACAGCTACCCTAAGTTCGCGGGTGGCTAACGCCTTTTCTTTAGCTCTGATGCCAGTAATAGCGGCAAACTGCTCAACCGTAAACCCCAGCTCAACTACCTGGACCATGGCCGCATCAATTATTTTCAGCGCCCGTTCAAGGCGGCTGCCGGCAACATCAGCGCCGGTTGCCAGCAAATCATCATTCTGCTCGCGGACAAAAGTGCCGCGGCCTTGCCGCGCCTCCAGCACTCCTTCCAGCAGCAGTTCCTTATACGCCGCACTGACAGTGTTACGGCTAATGCCAAGTTCTTCCGCCAACCGGCGTTCAGTCGGCAGTTTGTCACCCTTCTTATAGTGACCCGTTTTTATTTTGTCCAAAATGTACGCTTTCACTTGCAGGTAAATGGGTACGCCAAGTTTTTGCACAATCACAGCCATCACTCCAGCCAATTCAAAATTGGATTAATGGATTAATCCAATTTTGTTTTTCATTATTATTATTGCATATTTATAGACAAAAAGCAAGAAAATTCTTACACGGAGTACATTATAATGAATACAAAAAACCTGTCCCAATTTGCTATAGTGTATTCACACATGGAGCAATTGAAACAGGTTTATTATTAAGATATGATTTAAAACCTTGCTACATATCTCGCGTATCTCCTTGGCCAGTTCCACCGCTTTTGGATTATCGTCATTCCAATTGTCGCCATCGGAGCAGTGAAAGGCGTATATATTCCACATGTAGCGCTGTTCAATAATTTCCAGCGTCTTGTCACAGCCGCTGCTAATATAAATGCCACCTGATTCACCTTTGTAGAAGAATTCATCCTCATTCACTTCTTTGGCTTCGGTGGTATGGGCGATAAATATTACTTCGACATGCTCATATTTGTAGCGGACAAACTGATACAACAGGAAAAAGAAGCTGCGGGCCAGGTATTTTCGGGTCTGGTCCATAGAACCGGATGTATCCATAATGCAAATGACTACGGCATTGGAGTGGTAGTCAACATCAGGCTCTCAGTCTGTTTCTGATAGCCGTGAATAAACGCCCGGGTTACTTCTTTTTCCAGCAGCTTATTGTATTCTTTCTTGATGGTATCCTGCAAAAACCCAGGTAGCGTTTTTTCTCCTCCTCGGCAATGACCATTTCCTTGACGGCTTTAACCAGAGTGTCCAGCACAGCGATGGGATTGACGCAGTTATGATCTGATTCCGACAGCGCGGTATCAATGGCTTTCACGATAAAGCGGTTCGAGATGCCGGTCATACCTTCCCGCCGGGCTTGTTCCTTAAGTTCCATAATATCGACTTTTTTGGTTGATCCTTTCTCGACAATCTCTTCACCATTGTAAATTTTGAGCTTGGTCAGGGGATCTACTTTGGCTGACGGCGTCAGCCGGGTCATGATGGCGAACATCGAGGCCACTTCAATGGTATGGGGAGCAATATGCGCGTCAAATGAGCTTCTCCAGCTGTTCTTCATATCTGTCACAATCGGGTAATAAGCGGGACTTCCCGCTCAACAAACGCTTTTATTGCCTCAGCGCTATCCATCGCCAAAACAGTTTTCGCAATACGGCCCATATCCTGCTGATTCAACTGACGAATCAAAGAACGCGCCGGCAGGATCGAGCCTGCACTCATACTGAACTCATCAAGTCCCATCCCCAATAAAATTGGAATTGCGGTTAAATCACCGGCCATCTCCCCGCACATTCCCACCCATTTTCCTGCGGCATGGGCTGCGTCGATAACGTGCTGAACGAGACGCAACACTGCCGGATTAAAGGGTTGATACAGATAAGACACTTGTTCATTCATACGGTCAGCAGCCATGGTATATTGGACTAAATCATTTGTCCCGATGCTAAAGAAATCAACTTCTTTCGCGAACTGGTCCGCTAAAACGGCAACACTGGGAATCTCGACCATGATGCCGACTTCCATAGCATCGTTAAACGGGATGTTTGCCGCCGACAGTTCCTGCTTCACTTCTTCAAGCACTTTATTCGCTGCCCTGAGTTCCTGAAGGGTTGCAATCATGGGGTACATCATCTTAATATTCCCGTAAACACCGGCACGCAAGATAGCCTTGAGCTGGGTCTTAAAAATGTCAGTCCGGTCAAGGCACAGGCGAATGGCCCGGTATCCCAGGAACGGATTCATTTCTTTAGGCATGTCCATATAAGGCAATTCTTTGTCACCGCCAATATCCAAAGTGCGGATAACTACCGGATGATTCATGCCAAACAGAGCCGCCACCGCTTTATAGGCTGCAAATTGTTCTTCTTCAGAAGGCAATTCATTTCTGCCCATATATAAGAACTCGGTACGGTATAAACCAATCCCTTCAGCCCCATTTTCCAGGGCTACCCTGGCATCATCAGGATTACCGATATTAGCTGCAAGTTCTACCCTAACCCCGTCTTGAGTAACCGAAGGCTCATCAACCAACCTTTTGAATTCTCTTTTCCGGAACTCGAAGTTTTCTTGCTTCTCCCGGTATATTTGAATTAAGTCATCCGGCGGATTAATGAATACTTTACCTTCGTTTCCGTCAACAATCACAAAATCCGCCGGTGTGACCTTGGCCACGATATCCTGTAACCCGACAACAGCAGGAATCTCCATCGAACGAGCCATAATTGCCGAGTGGGAAGTGCGCCCGCCAATATTGGTCACGATGCCAGTCACTTTGCCCCGGTCCAGTTGAGCGGCATCTGATGGTGTTAAGTCATGAGTAACCAGAACCACCTGATCCTGAACATCACCTAGAGACAGTGACTGTATTCCCAGTAAGCGCCGGAGAAGACGGCGGCTGACATCCTGTAAATCAAGAGCGCGTTCCCGGATATATTCATTATCGATACCGGCAAACAGGCTTAAAAACTGGTCTGTCACTTCCTGAACAGCCGCTGCGGCGTTCATAGCTTCCGACTTGATCTTTTCCTTAATACCCCCAATGTATTCGGGGTCGTTAAGCAGCATGATATGCGCATCAAAGATAGCTGCCTGCTCATCGCCGAGCTTTTGCCGGGTTGTCTCCCGAATCATTTTAATTTCCTCAATCGCTTGGCGGATTTCTTCTTCCAAACGGCTTATTTCCGGTTCGACTTTTTCCGGCGGGAGGTTTTGCTTACTTACTTGCAATTCTTGTTCTTGCAGTAAAAATGCCCTGCCTAAGGCATAACCTGCGGCTGCGGCAATACCCGTCCATTCCATCATTACCCCCTCCTTACTACTCTGTTAATGTTTCCAGAAACTCGGCAATGACTTGCAAAGCTTCGTCCGCTCGCTCACCTTCGGTAATGATCGTCACTTGTTCATCCCGGCCTATTCCCAAAGCAAGTACATTCATAATACTCTTGGCATTGGCCACTTTTTCTCCCTTGACTAAACTAATTTTACAGGGGAATCCGCTTGCTTTCTGGACAAGCAGTGTTGCCGGCCGTGCATGTAATCCTGAAGAATTTTTAATAATGATTGTTTTTTCCATAATCAATACCATTCCTTTCAAGATCTTATATTAATATTCATTATCGTATTAACAGTCTGTAGAACTCATATTGAACCGCCACGAACGGTACATACAACAGTTTTTCCAGCCATAGCCGCAATTTTTGTTACTTCTACCGTTTGGTCTTTTAAATTTGTAAATATAATTGGTGTAATTGAGGATTTAGCATGGGTATTAATATACGCTAAGTCAACCTTTAACAACGGGGTTCCCACCTCAACCAAAGCGCCTTCTTGCACCAACAGTTCAAACCCTTTTCCCTGAAGTTTGACTGTGTCAATACCTACGTGTATGAGTAATTCCAGGCCGTTCTCGGCAATCAGCCCTACAGCATGCTTTGTCGGAAAAGTGGTAAGAACTTTCCCTTTAACCGGCGAGAGTACAAGACCAGCGGCAGGCTTAATCGCAAACCCGTCTCCCATCATTTTTTCAGCAAAAACCGGATCAGGTACTTGCGCAAGCTCAACAACTTCGCCGGATAGCGGTGCATAAACAGCAACTTCTGTTTGCTTGCCTTCAGCGACCTGCTTTTTTTCGCTAGCCACCGGTAACGAGGTTCCACCCCCACTTCCGCGCATAATTTCCTTAATTTGCCCCTTCAAGGTATCAGATTGTGTGCCAAAAATCGCCTGAAAATTATGGCCTACTTCTAAAACACCGGCCGCGCCTAACTGCTTTAAAGCGGCTTTATCGACCAGACCCGGATTTTTAACAGTTACCCTGAGCCGGGTGATGCAAGCGTCAAGTGCCGTTAAGTTGTCCTTTCCCCCTAAAGCTTTCAGGACATTTGCGGCCAAACCATCTTGGTTTCCTTGTGCATCCGGTTGTATTTCTTCCTCCGGTTCGCGTCCCAGGGTCTTTAAATCCCATCTGCGGATGGCATACCGGAAAATAGCATAATAGAGCACGCCTAACAATAAGCCAAAAGGAATAACAATCCAGCCGTTGGTTGACAATCCATAATTTAAGAAATAATCGATTCCGCCGCCGGAGAAAGTATAGCCGTGTTTCACATTGAGAATATCCATTACCGTGAAGGAGACTCCGGCCAGGAGCGCATGAATAAGAAACAAGGCAGGAGCGACAAATAAGAAGGCAAACTCTACCGGCTCAGTAATCCCTGTAAGCATCGAAGTCAGCCCGGCAGAAATGAGCAAACTGGACACCACCTTGCGCCGCTCGGGACGGGCTTCATGGATCATAGCCAGGGCTGCCGCCGGTAAACCGAACATCATATAAGGAAATAAACCTACCATGAAGCGGCCTGCTGTTTTATCCCCTGCAAAGAAACGGGCCATCTCACCGGTAACTACCCGGCCGGTTTCAGGATCAATATAACTTCCCATGGTGAAGTAAAACGGGGTTTGAAAAATATGATGGAGCCCGAAAGGAATTAACAAACGTTGTATAAACCCGAAAAAGAACGGACCAAAAGTTGAATACATAACCCAAGTACTGGCAACGTCAATTCCGTTTTGTATCGATGGCCAAATAAAAGCAAAGATTACACCAAGCCCTAAAGAAGATACGGCCGTTATAATCGGCACAAAGCGCTTGCCGGCAAAAAAGCCAAGAACAGGATGCAGTTTGACATCATGAAACTTCTTGTACAATACGGCGGCAAGCAAGCCAATGATAATTCCGCCGAAAACCCCCATATTGATGAGGTGAGCCGCTCCTTGGAAAGGAGGTTGCACCCCCAGGACAACACCCATATTATCTAAAGTCTGAGTCAGTATCAGATAACCAATAACTGCGGCCAAACCGGCAACTCCCTCACCTCCGGCCAAACCAACCGCTACACCTACCGCAAAGACCAGCGGCAGATTATCAAAGATAACCCCCCCTGCCGACTTGATCACCGGCAGATTCAATAGATCCTTGTCCCCAAACCGAAGCAAAAGACCGGCAGCCGGCAGAACAGCAACAGGTGTCATTAAGGCTCTGCCGATTTGTTGCAAGACCTCAAACCCTTTCTTAAACATAACATCCCTCTTTTCTTTGATTTTTTTATATTTAGATAAATGAATCAACAAAGGAAATAAAAAAGCATGAGTAAAATTCCATTGATAGTATTCGCTACCATTGGAAATATACTCATGCCTGATCGGATCAGTCACACGAATTATTTAGTTTTTCGTACGCTCCAATATTCTTTGGATGTGTAAGGTAAGATAACTGACTTCTGCTTCGGGAATGTCAACCTTTAATTGATTTTGCAGAATTTTTACTATCTTCCAGGCAATATTATAGCATACGGGATATTCTTTTTGCAATAACTGACTTAGAGAATTTTCTTTTTCCGCAAAATCATTGCGTTTTGCCCGGTCTATGGCATAACGGAGATGTGTCACAAGGCGGGAATAATCTAATCCTGTTTTATCAATCTCAATTTCCAGTTCAGTTTCGATCACTTTAATCAGTTTCACGATCAGCCCGGAAAAACGGTTCATTCGGCTCAAGTCTTGATTAGTTCGCCCGCTATGGATATGAAGCGCTAAAAAGCCAATCTCATCTTCCGGAATAGTAATCTTTAACCGGTTTTCCAAAAGAGTTGTCCCTTCTTGAGCCAAAGAATATTCATACGGATAAAGGCTTCGAACATCATATAAAAAAGGGTTATGAATTTTTATCCCTTGCTGCAGTCTTTTGATAGCAAAGACAAGGTGGTCAGTTAAGGCAATAAAAAATTGGGTGGTAAAAGCTCGTTCAAGCTTTCCTTCAACATACTTCACATACTCGGTGATAACCCTCAGGATATCTTCATCATTCTCGGTAAAAAGACGCTGCATCTGTTCTCGCTGTCCCTCCGAAGCAAGAACAAACACCTTTTCGATCTTTGCATCATGCCGGATACTATCTCCTTTTGCCCTTTGAAAACCAATTCCCTTTCCAATAAGAATAACTTCTTTGTGTCCTTCATCAAGGGCAATGAGGGCATTGTTATTTAAAACTTTTTTTAGAATATATCCTTTTTCATCGTCCAATCAAATCCATCCTTTTGAAACCTTCTTAACGCCAACATATCCTGACGCCTGGTTCTTTATGCTAAACCTGTAGTCTAGTCCAAACCTAACTCTTTAATAGGATTACTTTTATATGATCTTAAGCGGTTTTGTATTACAGCGACTTCAATGATGGAAGCAAGATTACGCCCAGGGCGAACCGGGATAGTAAGCTCCGGAATAGCAATCCCTAAAATTTGGCGTGTTGGCGGGGGGTCTATACCCAAACGGTCATACATCTTACCTTCTTGCCATTCTTCCAAGTGCACAATCAAATGAATATCCTTTTCATCCCGTACCGCACCGGCGCCAAACAACATCGTAACGTCAAGAATTCCCAGACCACGTACCTCGAGCAAATGGCGAATACGGCGGGGAGCAATCCCCCGCAAACTTTCTTCATCAACACGCCGCACTTCCACAGCATCGTCCGCAACCAGCAAATGACCGCCTTTTATTAATTCTAAAGCTGTCTCACTTTTACCGATTCCGCTCTCACCGGTAATCAGTACACCCACACCATATACATCTACCAATACACCATGGACAAGCGTACTTGGCGCCAAATGATTCGTAAGATAACGAATCAACAAATAAAAAAGCTGGGTGGTAGATCGACCCGTTGTTAGTAGAGGAATATTCCGCTCGTTGGCTAATTCGATACACTCCCTGGGAATTGGCAATCCCCGGGTAAAAATTACACAAGGAACTTCGGCCACCATCACTTGTGCAAGGCGTTCCCGCCGCACCGATTCGTCAAGTTGTTGGATTACGCCTAGCTCAGTCCGCCCATACACTTGAATACGCTTAGGAGTCAAATATGTTAAAAAACCAAATAATTCGGCACTGGGACGTTTCAGGCTGTAATCTGTTATCTCTTTGCTTAATCCACCGTGGCCGCCCTGAACTTTTAAATCAAATTCCTCAGCCAACTGACTTACCTGTAACACGTCTACACTTCTTTCTTGTTTTTGATAATTCTTAATATTATTATATTATCACTATTTGCCGCGTTTTGTCTCGATACTTTTACAAAATACTCCTTCAATTAGCTTCACCGTATTTTGATTATGGTATGCAATAAGGAACCTATAACATCACCGGCCAACTGTGACACGCTCAAAGTAAAAACACAGGAGGTGCCGGTTTTATTATTCATGTTTTTGGCAAGAAATAAATAAAAGGAATTGTGTCGCAAAACGTAGAAAATAGCTTAAAAGCAAAAATAAAACAAAAAATAGGAGCATTTTGTTGTGATTTATGAACAGCGGTTAAAGCCGATTACCGAAGCTGCCTATTTAACAGCGGAAAATGCCTGGCGTTACCGGAGTATATTACGCTTCTTTTACGTCCAGCACGAAAAACTCAGGCATTATTTATATCCGGAAGATATTTATGCCCATTTGAAACAGGACCCGTATTTTGCCGACTATACCGAAGAGCAGTTACAGGCTGATTTAAAGCAACTCAGCGACTGGAAAAATATCATCCCCCGCCAGGAAACCGGACGGGTGACGACCATCGAAGATTTCAAGAGGAAAAAATTCCGCTATCAATGCACTCCGTATACTATTGAAATTGAGCGGATGGTAGAAAAACTGCACGAGTTAGGGCAGTCCTTCGGCGGCTCGTTGGAAGCTACGCTGTTTGACAGGCTGCTGGCTGCCTTAAGGCGTTTTGCCGAAGAAGCCGGCAAGTTGGAAGGCGCTGAACTCAACCAGGCTTGGGAAGACGTCTACAGCTATTTCCGGAAGATTGTGGAAAACGCCTCCGACTATATCGCTTATTTAAAAAGCGAAAAAGTCGAAGAACGTATGATGAACGAGGCTTTTCTGGCGTATAAAGATGCGTTTGCCGAGTATATCAGACGCTTTATTCTGGGATTGCAGCACGCTTCCTACAATATCGAAACCGTGCTGAAACAGATTTCGCCAGAACAGTTTACCCTGGCTGCGGAAAAGATTGCCGACTATCAGCTCAGCATTCCCCGTCTGGATGAGAAGGCAGACCGCCGACAACTTATTGAGCGCAGCCGGGAGCAATGGACAAGTCTCAACGACTGGTTTTTCGGAACCCCGGGCCATGACAGCGAACTGCTCTCCCTCGAGCGCGAGACTACCGAAACCATTCGCCGGATCACCCGCTTTGCCCAGCGTCTGGGTGAAAGGCAACACACCGTTCGCAGTCGCTATCGGGATTACCTCTACTTAGCCGCCTGGTTTGACCGCCTGGAAGACATCCGGGCTGCGCATGAGTTGTCAGCCGTATTATTTGGTACATCCGGCATCCGCCACATCTATGCCGAACCTGCCGAAAGCGAAGATATGTACGGCGTAATTTGGGATAACCCACCGACAACAGTAACCGTAAAGCCCAGTGTCAGCACTTACCGGGAGAAAACCAAACCCGGCGCTGTTGTCAGCCGGACGGCGGAAAAGGAAACCGCCCGGGCGGAATATCTGAAAGAAAAAGCCCAGGAACAGGCGTTAATTGACGGACTGATAGACGGCAACCGAATCGTTATCGCCACACTGGGCGAGCAGGTGCCGTTTATTCGCAAAACGTTGTTAAACTGGATTGGCAAATGCATGGCCAGCCCCACCCATACTGCCAAAACCGATACAGGCCGGCAAATACGGCTTGTCAAGCTGAGTGACCGCCAAATCACCCTCGCTTGTCCTGACGGCAAACTGACCCTTCCCGATTTCGCCTTTGAATTCTTGATATAGGAGTGACAGCATGGCAAGTATAATCGAAAAATTTGATGACGAAGACCGGGAAGCAGCACTGCATTTACTTGAAAATTATTGGATAATCCGCGAAAAAGACCCGGAAATATACCAGCTTATCCGCCGGCGGGAACAGGCACTGCGCAACTACTTTGCCGACAAATGCGGGTTCCAGTTAATTGTAAACAGGCAATTCATCAAACTGGAGAAAATTCCTGTCAAGCCGGCCAGTTGGATGGGGTTTGCCGCTTTGCAGCAGCCGCGCGATTATGCGCTGCTTTGCTGCTTACTGGCTTTTCTTGAAGAAAAAAGCATTGACGAACAATTCCTGCTAAGCGATTTGTGCGAAGGCTTACTCGCCATTTATCCCCGAGACGAGGATACCGGGGAACCAAAAATCAGTTGGGAAAGCTACGAATGCCGCAAATCGCTGGTGCGGGTGCTGACTATGGCATGCGAATACCACATTGTGACCAAGGTGGACGGGGATATCGCCGGGTTTACCAACAGTGCCGACAGCGAAGCTTTGTTCGAAGTGCCGTTAATGTCCCGTTACTTTTTGCGCTCTTATCCCAAGGATTTGTGTCAATACGGCACCATCGAAGAACTGCTGGCTTCCGAATACGCCGACGACAACGAACTCACCGGCCGGGCCCGCAAACACCGCGTGTACCGGGAACTCTTCTTAACACCCGGCTATGAACGGCATGAAGCCAAAGAAGATGATTTTTTGTATCTTAGAAACATGCGTAACCGCCTGCGGGAAGATTTGGAAGACCACAGCCTGTTTAAATTCGAATTGTACAAAGACGTTGCTATGCTCACCGTGCCGAATGACAGGCGTTTTCAACTCACCGCTTTCCCTGACAGAAGCGGTATTGCCGGGGTTATGCTGCACTTTGCCACAGTTGTCCGTGACTACTGGACGGCTAATAAAGCGTCTTCCGTACAGGAGCTTACCCTTACCCCGGTAGAGTTTGACCGCCTGCTGGAGAAATGCCGGAATACCACCGGCTCGGGCTGGACCAAAGAATACCGGGACATGACGGTGACCCGCCTGACCAAAGAGCTGCTTACGGCACTGATCGATTGGAAGATGGCCCGGGTAAATGATGAACTTGGCCTTATTGTCTTAAGTCCGCTGCTTGGCCGCACGGTTGGTGTTTACCCAAGCGATTATCACCCTGGTAAAGAAAAACCGGGAGAAATAACGGAGAATAATGATGACCAACATAAATAAATGGCAAATGCACCGCGCCGGATTTCTTAATTTTTGGTATTACGACCAGGAAGACTACTTTTTCTCTGACGGCAAACTGCTGCTCAGGGGCCTTAACGGTTCCGGCAAGTCGGTTACCATGCAGAGTTTGATTACCGTACTGTTAGACGGCAAGATTGCCGCTAACCGCCTTGACCCTTTTGGTTCCAAAGACCGGCGCATGGAAGACTACCTGCTGGGCGAGAAGGATGTGGTTGACCGCGACGAACGAACAGGTTACCTCTACCTTGAGTACAAGCGCAAGCACACCGAACAATACTTGACCACCGGCATCGGCCTTAAAGCCAAACGCGGCGGCAATCTGGACTTTTGGGGCTTTATCATTACCGACAACCGGCGTATTAATCACGAATTGTTCCTTGCCAAAACAGAGTATAATGCCGACGGCAAACCCGAACTCATTCCCCTCACCCGGGCCGAACTCGAACGGGCCATTGGCCCGCAGGGCGGCTTTGTCGTCCGCAGCCAGAGCGAATATGCCGCCTTGGTCAATAAATATGTCTTTGGCTTTACGTCAGTTGAAAGTTATAAAGACTTAATGGAACTGTTAATCCAATTACGGAGTCCCAAACTGTCCAAAGATTTCCGCCCCAGCGTTATTCACGAAATTTTGACCAATTCACTGCCGGCCTTGTCTGACGAAGAACTGCGCCCGCTCTCTGATACCATTGAAAATATGGAACAGACCAAAGAGCAAATCGCCATGTTAGAACGCGACCAGGCGGCGCTCGGACGTTTGAGCCGTTACTATGACCAGTACAATATCTTCGTGCTGGCGGAAAAAGCCCAGAAAAAACTTCGAACCGACAAAGCGCTGGCAAAACTGGAACGCATTTATCTCGAACGAACCAAGGAAAAAACAGCCAAAGCCGAAGAACTGATACAAGAACTGGATAATAAAGCAGCTTATGACCGGGAGCTTACCGCCCGGCAAAAAGAAAAAGAAGAACTGGATACCCACGACGTATTTAAGGCCGAAAAACAAAAACATGCTACCGAAACAGCAATAAACCTGCTGCAACAAAAATACCGGGACAAGTCGGAAACACTGGCCGGAAAAAAACAAGCCGAGCAAAGAGAAAAAGCGACGCTCAAGCAGCAGCAAGAAACACTGGATCAAGCGGAAATTGAGATGCTGGAAGTATTGGAGGAACTGGCGGCACTGGCGGAAGAAGCCGATTTTGCCGCCCATGCGGAAATTGCCGCCAACTTTGAAAAAAACTACAGCCAGCAGTATTCTTTTGATGTGTGGAAAGCCGAAGCTGCCGCCCATCACCGCCGGCTAAATTCCATTGTCGACCAGTTCCGTTCCCAGGCTGCCGCCAAACGCGAACAGCAAGCGGCTGCCCTCGCGGCAGAACAAGCACAGCAGGCCTTTGACACCGCCCGGGAACAAGCCCGCCATGCAGAACAGATTTTTTTCACCCAGCGGGAAGAACTGCTGGCCCGGGTATACGAATGGATTACCCACAGTAAAGAAATTCTGCCTGTTGAACCGGAAGAAATCAGCCAGATAGCCCAGGCCATACAACGCCTTTATGAAGACACTGCCTGGCAGGAGGTAATTAGACCGGCAGAAGCTGCCTTCAAACGCCAGGAAAATATCTGGCGCAAACAGGAACTGGAACTTACGCTCAAAACCGAGCAGAAAAAAGCCGAACGCCGCAATCTGGAAGCAGAACTGCAGTCCTGGAAAATAAAAAAAGACCCTGAACCGGTTCGCCATCAGGATACCTTTAAAGCCCGCGAAACTTTGACTTCTCTGGAAATTCCTTTTCTACCCTTTTATGCCGCCGTGGAGTTTAACAGTAACGTATCGTCCCAAGAACGCGAACGGATTGAGTCAGTATTGGCCGAAATTGGCCTTCTTGATGCCTTAGTTGTACCCAGAAAAGCAGTTGACCGGCTGCCTGACGAGCTGTTTGACCGGGTTATTCACCCCGAACCTGCCATTATGTGCGCCACACTTGCTGATTACCTGCATCCGACACCGCCTGCCGGACAACAAGTGTCAGCCGCCGACATTGATGATGTGTTGCGCAGTATTATTGTAAATGAAGCAGATAATACCCTTCTAACGGCAAGCGGGCCGGCCCCTGTCGTGTCAGTCAGATACGGCTCCTACCGGAGCGGCCTTATTGCCGGACAAGCACCTGTCCGCGATACTGCTTTATATATCGGACAGGAAGCGCGGCGACAGTACCGCCTGCAGGAAATTGCCAGGCTGGAAGCAGCGCTTGCAACTTGCGGGCAGGAATTGGCGTCACTTACTGCCGAACACAACCATGTGCTGGATAAAATCACTGAATTGGAAGCCTGCCTGGCCGGCTTTCCGACTGCGCAAATCCTGGAAGCCGCTTATCAGGCATGGCAAAACTCCCTGCGGGAAGTTAAAATCCTGGAAGCTGATGCCAACCGCAAAAACGCAGCATTACGGGAGAGTCTAAACAAAGTACAAGCCCTGACCAACCAGCTTAGACAACTGGCCTCCGGTCTCAAGCTGCCGCTTGCCGAGAGTGCTTACGCCGCCGCCAGCCAGCAAGCCGAAGAATACCGCAGTCAGCTGCATGCACTTGAGCTGGCCTGTCGCAATTTTATCAACAGCCGGAAAAATGTTGAACTGACACAAAAACGCTTGTCTGAACTGCAAACCGATGTGGACGAATTAAAAGGTGAATGTTTGTTACTGTCGGAAGAACTGGCTAAACTGGACCTGGAGTTAAAGAATATAAACGCCCGCCTGGCCGCTCTGGGCGCCGAAGATATCCGCAGACGCAGCCAGGAAGTAGTGGCCCGCCTGGCTGAGCTGCCTGCCCTGATTGAAAAAGCAGTAAATACTATTGCCAGCCTTAGAGCTGAAATCAACAACCTCGAAAACCAAATCACCCTGCTTGAGCATGAACGAAGCTTCACCCGCCAGTTGTGCGAGTGCTGGCGTCAAGTGTTTGCCGAAGAAGCGGCACTGCGCCTTGTCGGACAAACAGATGACGAAACACAAAAACTTTCTGATGCCGAAACAGTTGTCAGCACATATGCCTCGGTACTGGAAACACCTGAACTAGACCGCGACAAAGTTGGCACAAGGCTGACTGAAAGCTATTACAAAGAAAACACACTGCTTATGGAATACCGCCTGCAGCTTGATGAAATTCTGGTTGACAGTGTTCAGCCGCCAAATATCCCGCCGGTGGAAGACCAGGAGTTTTTTAACCGCCATATCAGCGAACTCAAGCAAATAACCCGGCGCAAACGGGTTACGCTGGAATATGACGGACGGCGGATGACGCCGCAGGCTGCGCTCCAACTGATTGACAAGCAGATTGCCGACCAGAAAGCTATATTGTCTCAGCAGGACAGAGAGTTGTATGAAGAAGTTATCATGAACAGCATTGGCAGGATTATCAGCAAGCGAATTAACAGCGCCGAGAACTGGGTAGCGCAAATGAATGATTTAATGGAAAGTCTTGATACATCAAGCGGCCTGGCATTTTCGCTGCAGTGGAAACCGCTCACAGCCGATGATGACAATCAGTTGGATACCGAAGAGTTGGTGAAGCTGCTCCGCGCCGACCATCGTCTGTTAAAAGAAGAGGATATGAAACGCGTTGTCCGTCATTTCCAATCGCGCATTGAGCAAGCCAAAACGCAGGCGGCCTCACGCTCCGACTCTTTCCAGCATATTGTCAGAGAACTGCTGGATTTCCGCAAATGGTTTGCCTTTACCCTATTCTACCGCCGGGAAGGCATGCCCAAAAAAGAACTGACCAACAATGCTTTTGGCAAGTTCAGCGGCGGCGAAAAAGCTATGGCCATGTATATTCCGCTTTTTTCCGCAGCCTGCTCGCGCTACCGCGAAGCCAGAGCCGATGCCCCACGCATCATTTCCCTGGATGAAGCCTTTGCCGGTGTTGATGAAAATAACATTCGCGAAATGTTTGATTTAGTGGAGAAACTGGAATTCAACTATATCATGAACTCGCAGGCGCTCTGGGGCGACTATGATACAGTAAGCCAACTTTCCATCTACGAACTGGTCAGGCCCAAAAATGCCCCCTATGTTTCCCTTGTCCGCTATCATTGGGACGGACATGCCCGCCGCCTGCTCTATGACGAGGTTAGCTAATGGATACACTTGACACACTGGCTAACGCCGCGGCTGCTTATTTTCGCAGTCAGCGCGGCTTTGACCGGCTGTTTAGCCTTTTTATTAAAAAGTACCAGACATTAGGCCGGCTGGCCGGTAAAGTAACCCTGACCAGGCCTTCTCCCGAAGAAGCCCAGTCTCTGGCGGCTTTTTTCCGGATGAACTATGATAACAAACCGTCGATTACCATTTCCTTTGCGCAATTTGCTGAAGCGCTGGAACAGACCCGCTTTGCGGGAGCCAACATAATTACTATACTCAATGCTTACGCGCAGACGCCGGTAATAACCAACCAGGAAAGTAAAACCCTGGCAGATACGGCCAGAGACAAATTTTTTGCCAGGCTTATATCCAAATACGGCAATCAGCCATGCCGCACATGGCTTACGGCTGTCCGCCACAAGGCCCCGGGCACACGCCGCGCTCAGGCCGCGTATGAGCAAGGGGCGCCTGAAAACCAAAGCCTCTTCACAATAACACTAAATGCCCTCAGCCAGTTACCTGACAGCTATGAGCGTTTGCCGCTCTTCGCCGGACGTATTACCGGTAATCCGCACGCCTTAGACGCCGACACCCCTGCCGGACGTTTATTCCTTGAGGCGCTTAAACTCATCAGCCACAAGCGCTGCCGTCCGGACCACGGGCAGCCTTCTCTGCGTTCACCGGCCGAAGAAGAAGCCGAACTGTTATATTCCTTTCACCTGCTGCGCGACGATTTGCAAAACTTTGTTACCTGCTCCGGTCTTACCGCCTTTAAAACATTCACTACAGGCAGCCGGGAGCTTGTCTACTGGCGGGAAGCCTGGCTCGCCGGGGCAGTTCTCAATATCCCCCTGCGGGAGCTTGTTAACCTTTCTCATATTGTGCCTGCCGGCCCGCAAGCCTCTTCCCCGTCTGCATCCCGGAAGAATGTCTACATTGTGGAAAACGCCGGCATTTTTTCAACAATTATCGACTACTTTACTGCAAACTCCCTGCCGCTGCCGCCGCTTCTCTGCACCCACGGCAATTTTAAGCTGGCCTCCTGGGCGGCCATTGACCGCTTAACGGCCGGCAACTGCACGCTGTACTACTCAGGCGATTTTGACCCGGAAGGTCTGCTCATGGCAGACCGCCTGTTATCACGCTATCCCAACCAGGTTAAGCTTTGGCGCTATTCGCTCGACGATTACTTTACTTGTTTGAAAGAAGCAGGAGAAACCGTGGAAATTACCGCTAGCCGTTTAAAAAAGCTCAACTCTGTAACCAGCCCGGCTTTAGCCGATATTGTGCAGGCGCTACGCTCGGCAAAGCGTGCAGGGTATCAAGAAACGCTTGTGAATGAACTAATCCAAGATTTATCTTCTTGAACAGAGAAGTCCCGCACCATCAAGGTAGTCGGGACTTCTCTGTTTTATCCGGACTTTGGCAGCACCCCCCTTAAGAAATAAGGGTTCTGCAGTGGTGTTTTTCACTACAAACCCCAATAGAGGTCATTTCTGCAAAATAACCCTTTCCGGAACAGGTACGCCAAGTGCCTTGAAGAAATGAAGTTGCTCTGGCTTTAGTTTGGTAATGTTGTATATGCGATTCTCTAAAAACTTTTGGTCAACGGCTTTTAGCTTGCCGAGCACCGACAGGATATGGCGGCTACTTTTTCCGGATAGCACAACAGCTCCAAAAATAATTACACCTTACCCGACTGCTTACCAGGAAAAACAGTATGGGCGATAGGTTCATAGGTAACCAAAAGACCGATTGCTAGTTATTTAAGGCCAGGACGATGATCGCGTGAATAGCACATACACATGGTGGTATAATCAAAAATATGATCGAGTCGGACATGTGTTTCAGAATCGTTTTCAAAGCGAGACCGTCGAAACAGAAGCATATCTGTTGGGGGTGTTAAGGTACATCCATAATAACCCAGTAAAAGCAAAGCTGGTAGAAATACCTGAGGAGTACAAATGGAGTAGTTGTCCGGCATATTATGGAGAAAAGGAATCTTTTGGACTGCTTACCATGTCGTTTGTTTTGGATATTTTTAATAGCAACAGAGAAATTGCTATAAAGCAATTTACCGATTTTATGCAGAAAACAAATACCGATCAATTTTTGGATGTTTCAGTGAAACACCGCAAAAGTGATGAGGATTTAGCCCAAGAAGTGAAAGAGCTTCTGAATGGGCAACCGATTGGAATTTTGCAGAGTCTGGATATTGAGCAACGTAATAAAATTATTAAACAAATCAAAGGAATCCCAGGAGTAACACAGCGACAAATTGCAAGAGTGACCGGGATTCATCAAAGTATTATTTTTAAGGTGTAAGCAAAGGAAAGGAAGCAAAAAGAACGTCCCCTTGATTCCCCTTGATTCTCAAGGCTGGGAGACATGGTGTAGGAGACATGGTGACGGTTCTTTTGTCTTGATAAAAATATCTTTTCCGATTTATCCTGGAGAAGGGTGATTAGCAGTGACAAGAAAACGGCGGGAGAAAAGTAATAGCGGATATTACCATATTGTGATTAGAGGATCGTCAATTTTATGTATTCCATAACCTGCGAGCGGTCGAAGTGCGGCAGCCTGCATTGTATTAGCAACGACTGACTCAATGGCTTCGCCGACATACCGTTTGTACGGAACCCCAAAATCCGGTAAATCATGATGAATCCGATTGCAATGACTACATTTCAGACGGCGTATCACTATTATTTTGAAAAGACTTTGCGACTGCCAATCACGTTTAGGCGCCCACCACAGCATGGGCAGGGAATTTGCTCCGTGCTCCTAACGAAAAATTCCAAGCTTGGGATTTTCAACAAGCTCATAATTTGCTACAATGGTCATACCAGTGTAAGCGTCAAAAAATCCCCACCTTGAAGCAAGATGAGGATTAAGCTATTGTTTTAATTTGCAGTTAGCTGGTACTTGTGGCGACCATGGCAAGAGAGTATCTAAAGCTTCTTTATCTTGCAGATCAATCGTTGGCAACTGCTCAAGCAGCCAAGTCAGATATCGATTTACATTTAATCCGTTTTCCTTGGCAGTTTCCACGATACAATCCTAGGACATATGGGCTAAATCCGGGCCTGTCCTGTTCGAAGCGTTCAAAAACGGGATAAGGCTCCAGTATACTCTTAACGAAAGAGATACAATGTCTTCGAAAATCCATGGGGATTGTTCCAATTGGTCCATTGCCTTTAGGAGTGGTCAAATAAAATCTCAGGCGCATAACATATAACTCCTTATTTAATCAGAGTAAGTGGTATATTGAAAGTTTTTGACAAATATAACCATATTCCTTCTTTTTCCATTTAATAAATTGGTATTTTTTCAAAAAAAAAATCCTCTGTGGTCAATAATTAAGTCCTACATTGTTTTTTTAATCAGGGTGAGGTTTAAATTCCTCAATGGGCTATTGAAATAAAACTTAGATCCTAAGTTTTATGAAAGATACCCCTTCCCTTATTTTCACCATCTGTATCACTTACTCTTTCACTCCTTTCTTATGCAAGGCTGCCGTCCGATATCTTTCTAACACAGGCAGGAAATCGAAATATTCTCTACGGGAACGCACATCAAAATCCACTCGTTTTTTTCGGTCCTTTTCTACAACAAGTTTTCCTGTATTACGTACTTGCCATTGCATAAATAGCGACGCAGTTTCCATATCAGTTACATCGACCTTTTGCCCGGATATCTTCTCAACATTAATACCAATATCACGACACAAATTACAACGTTCTTCAACGGTAACTTCACTTTCAAACAGTACTGCAACATTAATAGTGCTGTTAACTAGGTCAGTTCCTTGGTCAATAGAGTTGTACAGCCAGACGGCGGTTACTTTATGGCAAGCTTGAAGATACTGACAAATTTTATAAAGCACTTTATGCATACTAATTAACTCCATAAATAGCAAATTATTTTTGAACTATTCTATATTATTTTACCAAATCCTCCATTTAATTGCATATAAATGGAAATTATCCTTTGAAACCTGTACATAGGTTTGTAAAAGCAAAACAACCTGCCCCCACCGGCAAAGTGGAGTGCAGGTTGTTTCATTAGCGACTATTTTACCCTAATCACCATAGTATTAGTCAGGCGGTCACCCAGACGCTGATTGCGCGTTGATGTCCACACCAACACAGCGCCAACAAGATATCCGAATAAACCGTCTATAATACGGCAAATGGTACGGACTACTGCTGCCCGCAGGTCGCAGGGGAAGCCATCGGTTTTGACTACTTTGAGACCGCAAAGTAATTTGCCGGGAGTAGCTCCGTGCAGGCCTTCGAAATAGCTGTAGTAGCAGAAACCTAACAACAATGAGTAAAAATAAGGCAAACCGTCAAGCTGAATACTACTATCGACAGTACCTGAAATTACTGCCATTACCGCCGTTGTAACCATTAGAATAAAGCCGTCTATAACAGTGGCTGCCGCCCGGATACCGACACCGGCCCCGGCAGTCGGCACAATAATTTTATCAGATGCATTCATGTCTCTTCCACCCCCTTTGGCTTTTAACGCATAATCCTGATATATTAATCTATGCGTTTGCAGATCCGGGGGTGAAAGAAAAAAACCTCACCTAAATAGGCAAGGTCAAAACTCTATTATCTGTCCCTCAATATTACCGTCAGTGCTGACAGTCAAAATTCCGCAACTGGGCGCAGCCCCGCCCCTCGGGGCTCTGGGGCTGCCGGGATTAAACAGCAGGATGCCGTCATGCCAGCGATTGTACGGAATATGAGTATGGCCGAAAATCACAATACTGACGCCATACTGCTTTCCCCACCACACCAGTTCATTGACACCGTATTTCACATTATGCCGGTGCCCATGGGTAAGCCAGATGGTTTTACCGGCAAGTTCGACATACTCATCGGCAAGCGCACTGGTCTGCCGGTCACAGTTGCCAGCCACCGCCGTTACCGGCAGACCCGTCAATTTTTCCAGATGCCAGCCGTCTTGACAGTAGTCGCCTGCATGCAGCCAACTGTCAACCGGTCCGGCAACAGTAACAACATGTTTTAAAACCTTAACATCACCATGGCTGTCGCTGACAACGCCGATTCTCATTTTCCCATCGCCGCCAACTGTTTTACCAAGGCCTTTAAGGCCCGGCCCCGGTGACTTATGACATTTTTTTCTTCAGGCGACATCTCTGCCAGTGTCCGGTCAAATTCAGGCAGGAAAAACAAGGGGTCGTAACCAAAGCCTTTGTCTCCGCGCGGTTCAGACAGGATAATACCTTCTACCGCCCCTTCGGCAGTCAACAGAGTTTTTCCGGCATCAGCCAGTGCCAGCACGCACCGGAATCTACCTGTCCGTTTTTCCGGTGGAACGCCAATCAAATTGTCGAGCAGTTTTTGGTTGTTATCCGCATCACTGGCATGCTCACCAGCGTACCGGGCTGAATAAACCCCTGGAGCCCCCTTCAAATAGTCCACTTCCAAACCGGAATCATCAGCAAGGCACAGCCGGCCTGTTAACCGTGCATAAAACCCGGCTTTGGAACACGCATTTTCGGCAAAAGTCACGCCATTTTCCGGCGCTTCGGGAAAACTTCCCAAATCAGCCAGCGACACAACTGTATACGGCAGCCCGGTTAGTGCCGCTTTAATCTCGGCTACTTTGCCGGCGTTTTTACTGGCGACAACAATCTCTTGTGTTGCCTGTTGCACTGTTATCCCTCCCGGCCTACTTTCCATGACAACTGTCCGAGCGTTTCTTTCTGAATATCGAGCAAAGCATTAATGCCTTGGGCGCCGACAGTAAGCATTTCGTTTAACTGTGTTTGCGTAAAAACGCCTTTCTCGCCGGTTCCCTGGACTTCGACAAACTGTCCGCTGCCTGTCATTACCAGATTCATATCAACAATAGCGGTAGAATCCTCGCTATAGCAAAGGTCCAGAGCCACCCCGCCAGGCAAAATACCAACACTGACAGCGGCTAAAAAATCCTTCACCGGAAAGGGCTTGGGATTGCTCCCCCAAATGCTGTTAACAGCATCAACCAACGCTACAAATGATCCGGTTATGGCCGCCGTACGGGTACCGCCGTCAGCCTGCACAACATCACAATCCAACCATATGGTTTTTTCTCCCAGGGCCTTAAGATCAATTACGCTGCGTAACGCCCGGCCGATAAGCCGCTGTATTTCATGGGTGCGGCCGGTCACTTTGCCTCTGGCAGCTTCCCGGATGTTACGGGTTTGCGTAGAACGCGGCAATAGCGAGTATTCAGCGCTTACCCAACCTTCCCCGGTGCCTTTTAAAAAGGGTGGCACCTTGTCTTCTATGGTAGCGGCGCAAATAACCTTAGTGTCACCCACTTCAATCAACGCTGAGCCCTCGGCGTATTTTAAATAATTCCGGGTAATTCTCACTTGCCGCAGTTCATCAGCCGCGCGCCCGTCTGCTCTGGTCATAATTGGCCTCCTTAGTGCTCAATAGTTTACTTAGATGTGTTCCAATGTGTCTTTATCTTTGTCTTGTATAAAGCAGTGGTCATGCCGGCCTTCTTTTTTGGCTTTTTGAACGGCATCATGCGCCTGGTTGCGGCACACCGGACAGGCATTCCGGGGGATAATGGCGGCAAAAGCCGACTTTCTCCCAAACGGATACCCCTCGGCTTGAGTGGAAATTGTTAAATAACCGTGGCAACGCGGGCATAACCGTACTGTTTCGGTCCGCTGTTCCTGGATACCGCTGTCGTCATAGTAAATGCCGCGGCGGCGTTGCCAAAAATCTCCGGCTTTAGCGACAGCCTCATGACGCAGTTTGTTCCTCGCATGCCAAATCTCCTGCCACTCAGTCACCAATTTGGCTATGTATCTGGTATTGGCATCCGACTGCCGCGGGCAGCGGGCAATATCTGGTTCGATCACCCGGCTGTAATCCAGGCCGGCCATAGCCAAAATGATACCGGTATTAACATAGGGCAAGGCATCTTCAATAGAGTACCCGCCTTCAAGCACAGCAATATCAGCCTTTAGTTTTTCCGCCAGAAGCGCGTACCCTTGCGCCGTTACAGCCATATTGGCCAGCGGGTCGCTATAGTGATTATCCTGCCCGGCTGAGTTGATAATAATGTCCGGCTTGAAATCCTCAAGCACAGGTAAAACAAGGTTATCAAGCACATAATGCAGGCCGGCGTCAGTAGTGCCGGGCGGCAGCGGAATATTAACAGTTGAGCATAACGCCCCCGGGCTGCCCATTTCATGAATAGCTCCCGTACCCGGATACAGCGTGCGTCCGTCCTGGTGAAATGAAATAAACAACGTATCCGGGTCGTGGTAAAAAATGTCCTGCGTACCGTCACCGTGATGGACATCAGTATCAACAATGGCCACCCGGTTTAAACCGTAGTAGCGACGCAAGTATTCTACCATTATGGCTTCGATGTTGATAGTACAAAAACCCCGTGTGCCATGGACCACCCGCATGGCATGGTGTCCGGGAGGCCGCACCAACGCAAAAGCGCGGTTAACCTCGCGATGCATCACGGCTTCCGCCGCTGTTATTGCTCCACCGGCGGAAACCAGGTGGGCATCAGTAATGAGGGAGGCGATATCCGGCACACCGATGTGCACACGCTCGGCATCCTGTATTTGGGCCAACCGCGGCCGGTATTCTCTGATAGCCGGTAAGTCCAGCAATCCTTCTTCGACAATTTGGTCCCGGGTATACAGGAGACGTTCTTCCCGTTCCGGGTGCGACGGCGTTATCGCCCAGTCAAAAGCCGGAAAAAACACCAGACCAAGTGATTTACCAGTCATTGTCCCACCTCCTGCGCCGTAACCTGCGTAAGCACACCCGGTTTTAACTGCAGCTTGCAGGTTATAATTTTACCGATCGTGTTAAATCCCCGGATGACATTAAACTCTTCTTCATACAAGCGTTCGCTGTGGCAAGTGGCTTCGGTTAGGCCGCCGGCTGCCGCGCGTTCGGCAAGATGATTATCGGCAGCCGCCCAGGCATCGTCAAGGGTAAACCGCCGCCTGTCAATATCCCGTTTAATCCCTAGTTCAGGCACAGTATAAAAACCTTGCGCCGTATCAGCCCGGAGAGTAATTTCGGTCGTTTGCCGGGCTGAAGCCGCCCCTACGGCATTAGCTACCATATGTCCCGGCGGTACCTGCCACGGCAGTTCCATTTGTTCAGCCACCAGCGGTGCCAGCCCCAAAGCAGCACCGCCTACACCGATAACAAGTTTGGGTATAAATTTTTCGCCATAGACAATATCTTCCACCTTATAGACAGGCATGGCCGCCTGTTCAGCCAGCATATCGCGGATGGCCTGACAAACAATATCGGCCGCCGTGCGCAGTGCTTCCCAGGCAGCATCCTCGGGCGTCTGGCCGGTAGCCGCAACCTTCGTCATAGCCTGCCTGGCCAGTGCCACATCGCCGTAATCAATCAGTCCGGCCACTATCAGAGCATCGGTTACAGCAGGCTCAGGCCCGCCGTTCGCCATAGCCGGGCCGCGCCGCATGGGGCCAACAGCTATACGGCCGTTCTCCCGCCGGACATAGCTGTCGCCGCCGACTCCTACCGAACGCAGCCAAAAAGAGCGTACCGCTGTAGGAAAACCGTTCACTCTGGCCCCGCCTGGCGCAAATAGCGGCGCGCCATTTTGCCATAATGCAATATCGGTGGTCGTGCCGCCAATATCCAAAGACACCGCCGGACCCTCCGGCGCCGCCAACGCCATAATACCAAGCACACTGGCCGCCGGACCGGTAAAAATAGCTTCAACCGGTCTTGCCTTGGCGGCTGCCAGCGGTAATGTGCCGCCGTCGGCTTTGAGAATGTATACAGGCGCGGCAACCCCCCGCTCGGCCAACGCCGCTTCAATGGCCACGGCAAAATTAGTAAATATACGCCATACCGCTGAATTATAGTAAGCAGAGTTGACCCGTCGGAGATAATTCAGCGCCCCTGATAGTTCGGCTCCCAGCGTTATATGGGCAGGCTTAAGGCACTCGCCTGCCCAGCCGGCTACAACCTGTTCCTGCGCAGGGTTACGTACGGCAAACTTGCCGGCTACAGCTACCGCTTTACAATCCTTTATTTCCCGGCAAACGGCCACAACTTCATCTTTGACAGGTGCAGCCTGTTCGCGGCCCCGGTGGTCGGTATAGCCTGATAAAAAATACGGCTGAGCAGGCGTCAGCCCGGCCAGATTAAGGCCCGGCCCCGGCAGTAAGAGCAGCGCCACTTTGTCAATCTTGCCCTCAACTAAAGCATTCGTCACAATGGTTGTCGACAGCGCCACCCTTTTGACTTCCCGTAAATTAATTTTCGCAAGCACCTTGTCAATTGCCGTTATAATCCCGTTCAACAACTCGTAGTGGGTTGTAGGAGTTTTGGCTGACGCCAAAATCTTTCCGTTCCTAATAACCACGGCATCAGTAAATGTCCCGCCAACATCAATTCCCAGCAACACAACTTTTCGCCTCCAAACCGCTTTGGCCGGCTAATTACATACAGCACAGCCAATCGCACCATTAAGTTGGGGATGATCAGGCACAATAACTTCAATATTCATTTCCCGGGTAATGAATTCCCTGATCGCGCCGCCTAAGGCAACGCCGCCGGTAAATACCACTTTGTCGCTTTTCAGCGCTCCCAGCATGGGTTTTATCCGTTTATAAATTGTATAATTGACTCCGGCTGCCAGTTCGGCTGTACTATAACCTTCGACAATACGCCCGATAAGCTCAGATTCTCCAAAAATAGCGCAGGTAGCGCTAAGCTCAACCGGATTTTCACTATGGCCTGCCAGTTCTTCTAAACTTATGCCAAGAACTGCCGCCATATTCTCAAGATAGCGCCCGGTGCTGGCGGCGCATTTATCATTGGTCTGGAAATCCACCATCCGGCCTTTGCGTACTTTAATTACTTTGCTGTCCTGGCCGCCTAAGTCAAGTAATGTAAAATCAGTCAGTCCGGTTTGATGCATTGCCCCCAGTACATGGGCTTTCAACTCAGGAATTATCGTCGCACCAACAATGTTTAGGGTGTTGCGGCCATAGCCGGTAGCTGTCAGCCGGGTTACTTCCGGAAACCCGAGTGCGGCAAAATCAACAGCCAGTCCGTCATCGGTCCGCCGGCCATAGTCCCGGTAAAACTTAGCCGTCTCATACAGATTGGCGGCCTTGATCTCTTTGGTGTCCGCCTCCATGATCACCAGCTTGACGCTGCGGCTGCCTAAATCAATGCCACACCTCATAGCCTTCCTCCTTTTATTCTAGCGCAGCATTTCCAGAAAACCATCAATCCGAAGCCTGGTTCTGGCGTCAATTTTACCCGGCTTATCGCCTTCGATGGTTAATATAGGCACATCCAGCTTTTCCCGCAGGATGAGGTCTTCAATCTGGCGGAAGCAAAAGCTCTGAACATAATGAATAATACCGTCCAGATTGCGCCGTTCAATCTCCGCCTGAATATCTTTGATCCGGCCAAAAACGCCATAAGGATAAGTGTACAGCCGGTACTGCTCGACAATATCATCTGTGGCAAACGGCATGGCAAACTGGCGCTGCACTTCGTTATACACCACCCGGGCCCCCATTGTTTCCAAATACGCATACAAGTCGGTAAAAATAGGCGGCACCCCGATATACCCCAGCCGGAGTTCATCGGCATACTCGGGAGCATTGTCAGCCTCAGCCAGGAATCTGTCCACATCTTGGGCAAAAGCGGCCACATCACTGTTAAAATCACTGCAGCTTACCTGATATAAGTGGTTGTGCAGACCGCTCACTGTGTTTTCCTGCCAGGTCAGCCGGTCAATCTCGGCGACTTTCAGCCGCACTTGATCAAGTCGGCGTTTGACGTTATTCACCGCCTCCCAGTTTGTCCCTAAAGTATCCATGAGCTTTTCCATCTGCAATTTCAATAAGTCATAATCGCGGTCAAAGGGATAGGCAAACGGAATGGTTTCGATACCGGCCAGCTCATAGGTTTCCATGAGCGCGTGGGTATTGCTGCAGTCACCCTGGGTTACGGCAATAACTTTGTCAATACCGCCAAAGTTGGCATTAATATTCTTATTAACCACAACAGCGTATAATCCTTTTATCCAGCCGCAAATATTCCGGGGATAACCGGCATCTTCGGCTGTCTCCACCAGCCGCGAGGCTTCCGGGCTGGTTATAAATATATTGTTAAGGTCAACCGGGATATGCCCGGCTGCTAAGATAATTTCCACCGGCACAGTGGTAGTAATGCCGATGCGGGCCATAACATCTCGCCTCCTAGATATTAAGACAGAGGATAGTCCTCTACCCTCTGTCTGTCGGAAAAACTTATTCAGCAGCCTTTTGTACAGCCAAACCGTAATTTTTGATTATAACAATGGGTGTTTTTTGGCTGGCATTGCCAAACGGATTATCAATAAGAATCCGGGCCACTTCCTTAGGGTTAAGCCCTTGGGTCACGCCTAATACAGCGGCCCGCTTCAGGTCGTTGACATCAGCTACAGCCGCACCGTAGCACCCCAGACGCTGTTTTATAGCTTCAGCCACCCCGCTGGGGTCAGCCGGACCGTACACTATGTACTTATCAAATGGCGGCATTGTTCCGGTAACATCATCAATAAGCGCCGCCTGTTCACCGGCCAACTCATAAAACAACCCGCTTCTTCCGACAACTTTGCCCAGCATGCCAATCAGCATGGCCCAGGCTACCCGCCACTTGCCTTCGGCATCCATAGCAGCCTGCATGCCATATATACTTGACAGGCTGCCTTTCTGCGGCACAAACCGGCACAAAACCCGGGCTAAAAACGACGGATTCAATTCTTCAGGCCGCACCATCCGCCCCTGGGTAATCGCCACAACGCTTTCAGCAACCGATACTACATCGTTCGGACCAATATCATCTTTGGCATATTGCTCAATTACATCGACAATATTATCCTTGGCAGTTAATATCCGGGTGCGTACCGGTTTCAGCTCCAACACCTGTTCTGTCATATGTATTCCTCCCTATCTGGCTACCGTTTGCTGACCGGCGGCAAGAGCCTTGTGTATTTCGTCGGCCGTCATAATCAGCCTGGTCTTGGCGAGATACCATGGGCTGCGGGCGACAACTTGATAGATAATATCAATCGGCATATCAACCATATTCTTGAGTGCAGCAATAATGTCGCCAGACTTGGCGGTAAATTTCACTGTCAAAATAATTGAACCACCTGTTCCTTTGGGAACAATATTGGCTTCCCAGTAACCGTCAGTCCGGTTAGCGCTGTCAAGTGTCAGCCGTGTATCGGTGTCTACAGCATCAAACTGCTCACACGGCAAAAAATGGCGGGGAAAAACATCCATTAGCGTACCATCCTGCGTGCCGTTATTAACAAATGGCACAGTGGTTGAAAAAACAGCTGTATCCTTAGTTAAAGCCTTGAGAGTAAAATCAGTGCGCTGGTCAACAATAAACTTGAAGCTGGCATCCCCCTGATTGGCAATATACAACCACACGGCAACAACCGCGCCTAACACAAGAATGAGTAAAACTGCTAAAAATTCCACACTACTGCCTCCATATCGGGTATCAGTAAGAAAACCCTATGTATTTTTAAAAATAATCCGGCAAATTAATGAGCTCAAACTTAGGCTGAGTGACTGAGGCCCGGGAATAATCCAGAGCGCAGGCGGCAACCCGTTCGGCCCGCGGCAAATCAGCCGAAAAACACAACCGTACGTGCCCTTTCCCGCCGGTGGCAAGTTTCTGGTGATGCGCCAGCATAACCCGTGCATCAGCCGCAGTTTCCCTGGCCGGGTCAATGAGAATGGTTTCTGGCCCCATAATTTCACTAATTAACGGGCTTATAAACGGATAGTGAGTACACCCTAAGATCAGTGTATCGACTTTAGCCTCTTTAAGCGGCGTCAAATATTCTCTGGCCGCAGCCTCAATCTCCGGACCACTTAACTTTTCCTGTTCAATCAGCGGCACAAATTGCGGACAAGCCTGAGGAAAAACTGTTGTGTCCGAATCAGCAGCTCTAATGGCAGCAGCGTGTTTACCGCTGTTAATAGTAGCCTCAGTGGCAATAACACCGATACGCTTATTCCTGCTAGCCTTAAGCGCGGCGCTAACACCATTGTTTACTCCCACCAGTAAAAAAGGAAACTGTTCTCTTGCCTGTTCAAGGCCAAGAGCTGTCATAGTATTGCAGGCCGTTATCGCCATCTTGACTTTTTGTGATGAGAAAAACAAGAGAATTTCCCGCATAAACCCTAAAATCTCGGCCGGTGGCCGCGAACCATAAGGTATCCGGGCCGTATCGCCAAAATATATAATATCTTCTCCCGGCAACAAGCTTAATACTTTCCTGACAACCGTAAGCCCGCCCAGTCCGGAAT
Source organism: Sporomusaceae bacterium ACPt (assembly GCA_041428575.1). Taxonomy (GTDB): domain Bacteria; phylum Bacillota; class Negativicutes; order Sporomusales; family Sporomusaceae; genus Sporomusa_D; species Sporomusa_D carbonis. Next base: position 1,114,993 of record CP155570.1, on the reverse strand, counting down.
CAAAAATTCCGATTGGTGCATTATCTCCCATAATGCCACCTCCTATCAAGTTAGTCTCTCTTAGCGCCATATATAATATGCAGCAGGCGCTGGCTGTTGGAAGCGAAACTTGCATCAGATGGGGTTTTAACACCATCTGATGCTTAGTTGAGCTTATCCGATAGCTTAGCGCCACTTATCCCGCTACATCAAGAAGCAGTGGGATTAGTAGCGGTAGCTATCGGATAATACAGCCTTTAACTTGACAGAGGGCTGCTTAATTTCTTAAAGTACTTGTCTGGCAGACGAATAACTTTACCCTGCTTGTTGGTAAATGCATTTTGTGTACGTCCGGTAGCCAGAAGCGCATCGTCCTGTTCTCTCAGCACCCGGTAAGTAAATACCATTTTTACCTTTGACACTTCAACGAGGGTGGCTTCAATGAGAATATAGTCGTCAAATTTAGCCGACGCCAGATACTTGCACTCGACATCGGTAATCGGAAATACAATATCCTCAGCCATCATGTCATTAAGATAAATACCGACCTTCCTCAGATACTCTACTCTGGCCATCTCAAACCAGCGAAAATAGTTGGAGTGGTGCACCACCCCCATCATATCAGTCTCAACAAATCTTACTTTTTCCCGTACTGTAATCATGTTAGCTTATCCTGTTCAGTTTATTATTGATAAGAAAAAAAGCACGCTATCAGCATGCTGGTAGAATTCACCTATTTATTGTACTTTTGTTGGGCAATTTTGTCAATGCCCGATTGTCTCGAGTGTGATTGTCTCGAGATGGGCAAACTAACACCGGAGGTGAAATCATGGCAAATAAAAAGGAAGCAAAATACACTACGGGAAATGTTGGTGTTCAAAAAAACCCAAAAGCACCAAAAGAAGAGAAAACAGCTGAACTTATTTATCCGCCAAAGGTTTCCACTAAGCATTATTAGACTTTACTTTCAATTTGGGTAAACTATTACAGGAGGTGATTTTCTTGAACAGCTCCGGTAGCTATGGTAAAAAGTTCGGCTATAAATTACCCCATGCTGTAAAGGCAAATAAAGAAAAGGATTCACCGCCTGTAAGTGAAAAAGATGTATATGTAAAACAAGAAGAGCAGTTTGATAAGCCAGACTCAAGATAGTAAAAAAACTAAGGAGGGGTATATAGTGGGAGGTAGAACTCTGGACCAGTTTCGCAGCATACGGCAAGCTAAAGCGAAAAATCAGCGTCAGACTGAGCAATCGCCTAAGTCTCCCAATAGCCGGCAACAAAATAACCAGCCCCAGAATTCCGATCGGGAATAGGTGACAACTGTCACCTATTCCCTTCGCTGTAACAAAGCATAATCAATAGCCTGCATATTATCCGGTACGCTCACTACGCCACGCACACTGGCGTACATATATCTTGCACAAGCACAGTAATTCTCAGAGCAAAGATTTGTACCAGAATAATGCTGGTGGATTTTACAGCCATTGTTATGATAAGGACACATTTATACCACTCCCTCATGAATTCTTAAAGAATATCATTATTAACCAAAAATTATTTTTTTGTTTGATACATATTATGCAGATGCGTTTTTAAGCGTGCGCAAGGAGCACCTACTCCTCCATCGCCCGGCCTTTCCAACGCCGTACCTAATCTATGGCAGCCTCCTAAACTTTGATTAGCCCGCCACCTTCTTCAGTCTATTTTTGGTAAAGTCATTCCCTAATTGTTACCAAAAATATAAAAAAAGTCTTCCCAGTACAGCTGAGAAAACTTAGTTTCCTGTAATGTGCCCGTCAGGAATCGAATCTGCTCACCCGGCGCGGAGGCTGCAATATCCAAAATACCTGGATTTAAGCCCCTTCGATTCGCTTTGTTTGGCGTAGATGTAAAGAGGGAATAAATAATAAATAGCCGCCCGCCAGAAGGCAGACGGCTACGTAACCAAACATATGAGCGGGCGATCTTATGAATTGGCCGTGTTTACTGCGGACGGTTTAAGTATTTAATCAGGTAGGACTAAAGTCATCATCAAAAAAGCCGAACAGCAATATGATTATTATAATGATAATAATGACCCAACTGCTGCCGCGGCCACCACAACCGCCAAAACCAAATCCCATAAAAGTGGCCTCCTTTCTTAAGTAGTAGGGATTATACATTACATGCTATGACCGATGAGAAGGTTTTGCTACGGAGTGGATACAAAATAAAAAAAAAAGCCGTCCACACGAAAAATAAGCGGCTTATTAACTACTTAAAATTATTTTTCTCACTTTCTCCAGTTCGGATAACGTCATTACCTTCAGATTAGGTCAATGCATCCACTATTTTAATTCATTCTCACCGAAGCTATTTTGGGGAATAATATATAATATAGGTAATTATAATATGTCGATCTCATTCTACTGAAGGGTGATGTAGCTTGTTATGGATAATGAGGAAAATAATGTTTGGTTGTTCCTGGATACTCTTAGGGCGTTAATAAGTATGTACGAAGAAGAAAACGATTCCGTGCCGATAAAAAAACTAAAAACTTTATTAGAGCACTATGACCTCTCTTAACTCCATGTAAAACGCCGCCCAAATAAAGGGCACTATTTTTTATGCAACTTTAAATCTTGATAAAACATCTTCAAGAGGTACGCCATTTTTAGCAGCCGTGTAAATCATAGTAATTTTCTCACGTTGAGTATTGGCACGTACCGCCTTTAATCCCGCTCCCAATGGTTGATAGCTACCCGTTCCGATAACACAATAGAGATAGGTAAGAGTAATTAGGACCAATATCCTGCCGATGGCTTGTGCAGAACGAGCCTGATATTTGTTAAAGCCAAAGTTTCCTTTGGTCTGGCGGAAAAAGATTTCAAGCGGCCACCGTTGGCTATAGTACTCCAGAATCGTTCTTTTTGATATACCCGTGTAATGGCTTCTTTGCGGATAGCACGCCAGGCATACTCTTGCTTCCACACGCCGTTGCTTAAGAATTTTCCATAGGTCGTACGGTGACATAAAGTATAACTGAGTGCCGCAATATCGACAACTTTACCGCGATATCCGGCTTGAACAGCTGCAATAATAAATTTTTCAATATGCCGGAATACGGATTTAGAAAAATAGAATGCGAAGGAAAGGCTCAATAAAAAATTGCGAATGGCGGAAGTTTCTGCTATGCTATGGTTAGAGACATCTGAATTTCCTTTCTGGTTGTGGTTTTGGTGTGAGAACTCATTCATAACACAGAAAGGGGTCAGTTGTCTCTATTTTTTTATCACTGGAATTATCTGGGGTTATTTTTGCTCATTTATAGTTGAAATTTAATATTAGAGACGAAAAAGTGTCGTAAAAAGGAGGCAACGTGCCACGCTTTTTCTTCCACTTTGCTAACTTCTTTAAATTCATGCTGCAAAAAGAAGCATTATGTAATGTTGTACTTTCCCCAAGACTCTATACTCATCTCGTGTTTCTCTTTAGCGTCTGCAAAGACCCTCTCAATAGTTTTTCCACGTTTTCATATAGGTATTTACCCCAGTCCGTATGTCCTCCGCATAGAAACTAACTAGCAGCTTGCCAATAGCGCGAGTAGCAGCAGAGCTTGGTGTTAATGAAAATACCCTGTATGAATGGATCAAACGCTATAAACAAAAACAAGATAATCCATTTCCGGGTAGCGGCAACTTAAGTAGCGAAGATGCTAAACTAAATTATGCATAAAATGACTAATATGCGGAAATAAACAAGGAGTTTGCTATAAATTGACGAAACATTGGGGTAATATCATAGATTTTTAAAGCTGAGAGCTGGGTGATAACAAAATTTCGAGAACTGCGAGTCTTTGATCTACGCTTGAGTAAGTAATCTTCTTTGAGAACGTGTTTTGCAGAGGAGTCGACAAGTGAATATTGAGAGGAAAAAACAACAAGTCCAAGGCACTAAGCCTTGAACTATAATGTATCAGATCTTTCGTTTTTTTGTCCTGAATTATAAAATAATGCGGGTTTTATTCAAACATTAATTACAACGGGGAGATGTGATGATTTTGCTGAAAAAGAGATACAGATATACAGCAGGTGTACTGCTTATCGTGTGTATAGCTGCACTTTTGGCAAGCTGCGGCAGCAAGATCAAGCCAGCTATGAACGATCCGGTCAAAAAGCTGGCAGGTGCGATTAGAGTTGAGCAGGTTCAGGCTGCTCCTGCGGAGCAATATTATGAAACTTCAGGGACAGTGAAAGCAAAAACCGTCAGCAAAATCGCTCCTAAAGTTATGGGAGAGGTTACCGCTGTGTATGTAAAGGCCGGAGATCGTGTGCAGGCTGGACAGGTTTTGGCTGAAATAGCAGATACTGATATCCGCCAAAAGCTGGCCGCGGCTGAAGCCGGACTGCGGGAGGCGGAAAAAGGCATGCAGATTGCGGAACGCAGCCGTTCTTTGCAGGCCGCTACGTATGAACGGTATGAGCGGCTGTATCAGCAGGCAGCTATCTCACGTCAGCAAGTAGATGAGATACGAACCCAGCATGAAATGGCACAATTGGCTTATGAACAGGCAAAGGCGAGCATGGAAAAAGCAACTGCTGGACTGGCAGAGGTGCAAGTCAGCAGCCGTTTAGTTTCGCCGATTTCCGGCATTGTGACTGAAAAAACGCTGGAACTTGGCAGTATGGTGCAGGCTGGTGTTTCCGTGATTACGGTTGAAGATAATGGAGCGTTTTTGATCGAATGCTATGTAGAGTCTGGACTAACTAGTAAGATACAAACAGGGATGAATGTTTGGGTAGATTTTGATGGGGTCAAGGAGCCTATGGCCGGTCAAGTCAGTGAAGTTGTACCGGCAGTGGATTCGGCGAGCCGATCATTTTTGGTCAAAATTTTGCTGACCGGAACTGACTTAAAAACCGGACTATATGGTAAGGTTCGTTTTCCCATTGGTCAGCAATCTATGATTCTGGTACCACAGGCAGCCGTTATCTCCAAGGGCCAGCTTACCGGTGTGTATATCATGGATGAGAATAAGCGGGTATGGTATCGTCTGGTACGGACTGGCCGGCAGCAGGATGGGAAGGTGGAAATTGTATCCGGCCTAAAAGGCGGTGAATATGTTGTTGTAAGAGGTATGGAAGATGCGGTTGACGGCGCTTTGGCCGGGGAGGTGACTGGGCTATGAAAGTTTTGGGGTTTGCCGGCCGGCTGGCCAAGGCTTTCATTGATTCTAAGCTGACGCCGATTCTAGTTTTAATGTCACTGCTTTTAGGAGTATTTGCTGTAACGCTTATGCCGCGAGAAGAAGAACCGCAGATCGTGGTGCCGATGCTGGATGTCATGGTCAGTTATCCTGGTGCGGCGGCGGCTGAAGTGGAAAATCGGGTTACAAAACCCATGGAGCAGCTTTTATGGGAGATTCCGGGCGTAGAATATATATACTCGATTGCCAAACCAGGCAGCAACTTAACCATTGTCCGCTTTCGCGTGGGCGAGAATGCAGAAGACAGTCTGGTGAAGCTGTATAATAAACTGATGTCCAATTATGACCGCATACCTTCTGGGGTATCGCAGCCGCTTATTAAGGCCCGCTCTATTGATGATGTGCCGATTTTGGCAGTGACGCTTTGGAGTGATAAACCCGGCTATTCCGGCTATGAACTCAGGAGAGTAGCCGTAGAATTGGCCGAACAGTTAAAAAAAGATGATGCGGTATCGGAAATTACGCTAATTGGCGGTCAAAAACGGCAGATCCGTATACAGCCCGATCCAGTTAAGCTGGCAGCCTACAATCTATCGTTAGGGCAGATTGCCGATACAACGGCACAGGCCAATTTTTTGCTGGCCAGCGGCAATATCCAGCAGGGCAACAAGGAAGTAAAGCTGGATGCCGGTCGATTGCTTGCGGATATTAAAGATGTGGAAAATATCGTTGTCGGTGTATATAATAATCGGCCGGTTTATTTAAAACAAGTAGCCACTGTACTTGATGGTCCGGAAGAACCTGACCAGTATGTTTTTATGGACGTGGGGGCAGGCGGCGAAAGTAAAGGTCTTCATGCAGAAGGGAACGGCCCCTATGAGGCGGTAACCCTATCGCTTGCCAAAAAGAAAGGGGCCAATGCAACAGTTGTTGCTGAGAGGGCGCTGGCAAAAGCCGAGGCACTTAGAGGAACACTGCTGCCCTATGATGTTCAATTTACGGTGACGCGTAATTATGGTGAAACTGCCAAAGAAAAATCAAATGAATTATTAGATCACATGCTGATTGCCACGATATCGGTAGTTTTTTTGATTGCTTTAGCCCTTGGCTGGCGGGAAGCCGGTGTGGTTGGCGTAGCCGTACCGGTTACCTTGGCGCTGACGCTTTTAATCAGCTATATGCTAAGTTATACGCTCAACCGGGTAACGCTGTTTGCGCTGATTTTTTCTATTGGTATTCTGGTGGATGATGCGATTGTTGTTGTCGAAAATATTCATCGCCGTTTTACGTTGGCCGGGCGTGCGGATCAGGAAATTGCCGCACTGGCGGTTGATGAGGTGGGTAATCCGACTATTTTAGCAACCTTTACCGTTATTGCTGCCTTGTTGCCGATGGCTTTTGTATCCGGCCTTATGGGGCCGTATATGCAACCGATTCCCGTGGGAGCATCAACTGCAATGCTGTTTTCGCTGTTGGTAGCCTTTATTGTGAGTCCGTGGCTGGGCTTTCGTTTGTTGCGATCAGCGAAGCACCAGACGCATGAAACCGGACAGGCGGATACCATTCACCGTCGTTATACCGCTATCTTACAGCCACTATTAGATTCGGCAAAAAAACGTCGGACGGTGTTGGCTGGCATTGTCGTTTTGCTGGGGCTTGCTGTTCTTACCATTCCGTTTAAGGGCGTAGAAGTAAAGATGCTGCCATTTGACAACAAAAGTGAATTGCAGATTATTATCGATATGCCGGAAGACAGTACGCTGGAACAAACGGCGGCCTTGACCAAAGAAATCGGCGCCTATCTAAAAACAGTTCCTGAAATTACCGATTTTCAAACTTATGTAGGTACGGCTTCGCCCTATAACTTTAACGGTCTGGTGCGGCATTATTTTCAACGGTCTGGCAGTAGCAGCGCTGACATACAGGTTAATTTTACCGACAAAAAGGAACGCTTGCAGCAAAGTCATGCACTGGCTAAAGCGTTGCGTCCTGCTATTGAAATGATCGGGAAAGCGTATAAAGCCAGGATAAAAGTGGCCGAGGTGCCGCCAGGACCACCCGTATTAAGTACGCTGGTGGCGGAAGTATACGGTCCGACACAGCAAGGACAGATTGCACTGGCAAAAGAAATCCGAGAAATCTTTAGACAGACTGACGGGGTAGTAGATGTTGACTGGTATGTAGAAGATGATCAGCCTAAGGTCTGGTTTGAAGTGGATCGGGAAAAAGCTGCCTATCACGGCATTAGCGCACAGGCTGTTGCTGCTATGTTGCATACTGCCATAAGCGGCAGTACAATCGGCTTAGCGCATATTCCGAACGAAAAAGAGCCGGTCGAACTTGTCCTTCGATTGCCTTATACAGACCGGGCCCAGCTATCAGAAACTAAGCTGTCGCAGCTTTTTCTTACAGGCAGCAGCGGTATACGAGTACCCGTATCCGAATTGGTAAAAAAACGGGAAGGAATAGAAGAAAAGACGATCTATCATAAAAATCTCAAACCGGTTACATATGTAATCGGTGATGTGGCCGGCAGTATGGAAAGTCCGGTATACGCGATTTTAAACATGAAAGATAAGGTGGCAGCCGTTAAGACGCCGGGAGGCTATCCGTTCGAGCAGTATTCTTCTGTTCAGCCTTGGCTGGAAGATAAATATGCTATGAAATGGGATGGGGAGTGGCATATTACGTATGAAGTATTCCGCGATATGGGGATGGCTTTTGCCGCTGTGCTTGTGCTGATTTATGTGTTGGTTGTGGCCTGGTTTAGAAGCTTTATTACGCCGCTCGTTATTATGGCGCCGATTCCCTTGACGCTAGTCGGAATTTTACCGGGGCATTGGCTGTTTGGCGCTTTCTTTACCGCAACCTCTATGATTGGCTTTATTGCGCTTTCAGGGATTATTGTACGCAACTCGATTTTGTTAATTGATTTCGTACAAGCTGAGATAAAAGAAGGTAAAACACTCAAACCAGCGCTGTTGGAGGCTGGGACTGTACGTTTTCGTCCTATCGTATTAACTGCGGCGGCTGTAGTAGTAGGTTCCTTTGTAATGCTGTTTGATCCCATTTTTCAAGGTTTGGCTATTGCTATGATGTTTGGGGCAGTAGCGGCAACGGGTTTAACGTTATTAGTTGTGCCGCTCTTATACTATGAATTTTTCGGCAAGACCAGCTATAAAAAGTCAAATACTTCGAGTTAAGAAATCAAAAAGTATCGTTTTTGGTTTGGCGGATATACAAATTACGGAAGAGTCCGACTGGATAGGATTGATAACCCGAACAGTAAGACCATTCTTACGTAGAAAAGAATGTAGAGCCAGCCGGCAGTGGCTGGTGACTTCCATGGCAACAAATACAATATTTAATTGCAGTATACAATGAAAAGTTTTAAGCAGTTTCCAAAATAAGCAGTGCATAAGCAGTTTTTCATTAAAAAAGCCTTCTGACAAAATCGTCAGAAGGCTTGAATTTACTAATGGTGCGCCCGGCAGGAATCGAACCTGCGCACCCGGCTCCGGCCGACTCGGGCCCATCCGCCTATAAACCCGCGTAGTTGCTGCACTCGCGGCACTTTTTGACCCAAAAACTCCTGTCAAACTGCTGTTCCGGTTAAGAAAATCATAACTCACTTTTTGATAAATTTCAAGGCTTATTGACTCAAATTACATCGGGATAAGCAACTACTTGTTTCCATTCTTGGAGGACATTAGATGGTATTTCAAAGGTCATCTTCTCTTTGTTTTTAAATGTAAATACAACTTCTGCCGTATTGGATGATTTAATCAAGTTTACAAGTCTTCTTACTTTTATATCATTTTCATTGTCATAAACTTCTACTCTTGCTTCAGTTAAATACTTCCCTTTACTATCCCCATATAATGGAAGCTTATCAAATTTCCCACTTGGAAAAACATAAGTTTTAGTTCCATCAAATTGGAGAACCGCGTCTGTTATATAATTCACGGTTTCGTTTTCATTTATAGTCTTTCCTTGATCAAAACCAATCCTATAACCTGTTACACTGGGATAAAACATTTTCACAATGAATACTTCTATTTTAACGTCTTCATTGGTTAGCATATTCGACGAATTAAATATCGTTTCTCTGGACCCATTATACTCGGTGGTCTTAGCAAAACATGCAGACATCATAACAAACATTAAACACCCAACAATTGCTACATACTTTATTACTTTCATAAACATCCCCTCTTCTTGGCAAAGTTCGGAACAGTTCCGAACTCCTTATTGAATTGCGCCCAGTACGGCAGCCTTATCTTCTTCGGTCAATGTATATTTAGCTACCGCTTCTTAGGCAGTCACTTTTTCGCGCTTCATAGCAATACGTACGGCATCCACCAACAACTGCAATTTTAACGGACTCATTATGCAGCACCTCCAGCGATCAGTTCAGCTATTAACAGCTTCAAATCATCAATTTCTTTCTGCATTTGCCCCTCTCGTGTCGGCAGGTAAAGAGGCGGTTCCGGAAGTGGTTCGTACTCATACCAGAGTTCTTTTGTCTCAGGGTTTACGAACAAAGACGGTACGCCCCTGCCTTCTTCGGGTGCAGGGATGCTGTCTATCATGATTCCAGACTTTTTTCTTTCTTCGCTTAACCGTTCGGGCTTAAACATCTGGAATATGACGCGGCATTTATTGGGTTCAAGTAACTCATATTCAATATAAACCATGGGTATCGTCCTCCTTAATAGCCTAACAGGCTCCAAAGCCTGAACTTGTTATATAGCCGTTCTTGGGTTCTTACTAACTTGCGGCCGATGCGAGCGGGTGCGTTAGTAAAGTTATAGGTTGGATAAACGGCCGGGTTTTCGTTGTAGCAATAATTATCAAAGTTTCTGGTGTCGTACATGTAATACACCAGATTGGCATTATTCTGTGCCGTATACAATCTTGATTTTTTCTGAGCGCCGCCTGCATTTTGGTTGCCTGCTGCATCAAAGAAGTGAATTGCTGTAACTACTTCCTCATTCCAGGAATGAACGCCGCCAGTTTCGGGAGACGCCGGAGAGACGCAGGGACGGTTCTTTTGTCTAGCTTCGCAATATCTTATTTATCCTATCTTTGTTAATATGGGTAATTGCCGCTATTTTCCTTATTGATAAATTGGTCTTTTCCTTAAATTCTTTGATCACACATCGCGCTATTTCTACCCTACTATCGCAATTAGCCGAATTAAGCATAGTATTCCAGAGTTCTTTTGCTGATTCTTCGTCCATTTCCACAGTTTCTTCATTCATATCAATAAAGGTTTCTACAGCATCTTGGTTTACATATTCTTTAAATTGCTTTTTGGCTGAATTTAAGTCTTCTGAAAAAATTCCAAGAATTACACCCGTATCCAACACTTTATTAAAATAATGATTCTCTAGCAAATATCCGTTATAGCTGCTCCATTTATATTCACCTGCTGATTTTACTATCCCTGCCTTCACCGGATTTTGATGGATATATCTAATTAATGCCAATATATATTGATCATCTTCTACAACTTCACTCTTAAACCTATCTTGAAATAAATGACCTACTCTCTTATATTTTTTATTAAAATAATAGACATAGCTAATGTTTATTTTTTTCATTACATTTGCTATGCCTTCAGTTCCTTCCTGCAGCATCAAATGGACATGATTATCCATTAGGCAAAATGCATGCAAAAAAAATTTATTGCCTTGTTTTTTTTCATATAGTATATCTATAAATCTAAGCCTATCTTCATCCTCAAAAAATATAGATTTCCTTTCATTTCCTCTAATCATAATATGGTAATATCCGCTATTACTTTTCTCCCGCCGTTTTCTTGTCACTGCTAATCACCCTTCTCCAGGATAAACCGGAAAGGATATTTTTGTCAAGACAAAAGAACCGTCACCATGTCTCCGGAACAGCGGTTTGCCAAGCTGTGTTCCTGGGGTCAAAAATCATTCAAAAATGCAAAAAACCCGCGAATCAAAATCCGCGAGTTTACTAGGTTTCTTGGTGCGCCCGGCAGGAATCGAACCTGCGCACCCGGCTCCGGAGGCCGGCGCTCTATCCCCTGAGCTACGGGCGCATTATACTGTGGCTTCAGCCGCAAATAAAATTATAGCATACCAGACGTACCATGTCCAATGATTTTAACATATTTTTTTCTTGTAACTTTTTACAGTTAAAATCATTCTTATTTAGCATCAGTAGGGGTCTGGCAATAAGGACATGTCCGCCATTCCCGGTTGAGTTCTTTGCCGCATGCCGTGCATTTTGGCTTTAGAGTGAAACTACAATATGGACATGCTTTATAGTCTTCTTTGATCTTGCCACCACACATTGGGCACTTCATCACCTCATCAACAGGCACAGCTTCAACATCAATAAAATCGTCATTCCGCCGTGGCTTCATGGGCGGCTTGCGACCCAACAAAAGGTAAAGTGGCAAAAATATAATTAGCGCGGCCAGCGTCCCGATCGACCACATTAACGCCGTTCCCCGGTCATGTCCCCGCCCCCGTGCATCATTATATACCCAATATGCGGCAATAGCAGCAATTAATAAGCCAAAAGTTGTCATCATATAAACAGTTCCTCCTTGAGAGCATACTATATAGTTAAAATTATACCATGCCGGAGCCACGTGTGGCAAAAAATAAACTAGGGCATTTAAAAACGCCCTAGTTTATTTTACTTGCTTATTTCATCCAAAGTCCGGCCTCGGGTTTCTTCGCCCAAAAGCCACACAATACCGGCAATTGCCAGCATAATGCCGGTAAACATAGTGAATACGTGAGCAAATCCTTGCGGGTTAATAACCATATAACCGACAACTGTAGGAGCCAAGATCCCGCCAAACCGGCCAACTGCCGCAGCCCATCCTGACCCGAAGGCCCGGATGCGGGTAGGATAAAGTTCAGGAGTATAAGTATAGACAACACCCCATGCACCCAGATTGAAAAACGACATAAGACTTCCCCAGACGAGTACTACTGCAGCATTGCCGCCTTGCCCAAAGAAATAGGCGCTTACTGCACTTAATGTCAAGTAGATGGACAACGTTGCCTTACGACCGATACGGTCGACTAAATACGCGGCGCTAAAATATCCCGGCAGTTGGGCCAAAGTCATAATCAACACATACTCGAAAGTTTTAAGCACTGTGTATCCCTGCTTAACCATAAGCGACGGCAACCAGGTAAATATGCCGTAGTACGAATATACTATACCAAACCAAAGCAACCAGAGCATTATTGTCCGCTTGGCAAACCGGTTTGTCCACAACTCACCGAAAGTTAAAGTCCGCTTAACCTGCTGCCGGGACTCGGGTTTGGCAGTTGCTACCGGTTGGGTTGACGGTCTGATACCGGCTGCCTGCTCAAGCATAGCAACAATTTTCCCGGCTTCGACCTGACGGCCTTTGTCAATCAAATACCGAACCGACTCAGGCACAGCCAATCTGATAAAAAAGACATACAGTGCCGGCAGCGCACCAATATAAAAAGCCATTTGCCAACCGTATCGCGGAATAACGAGATAAGAAATAAATGCGGCAACCAGCCAGCCTAATCCCCAAAAGCTCTCCAGCAAAACAATAAATCGCCCGCGGCTGGCTGGCGGCGAATATTCTGTCATAAGCGTTGCCGCTACCGGCAGTTCGCCCCCCAAACCAAACCCCACCAAAAATCTAAATACAAGTAATGATTCATAATTCCAGGCCACCCCACATAACCCGGTGGCTATACTATAAATTATCAGTGTGACAGAAAACACCATCTTTCGGCCAAACTTATCGGCAGCCAGACCTGACAACACCGCGCCGATTGCCATACCCAACAAACCGATGCTGCCGACATATCCCATCTGTGCGGCAGATAATCCCCACTCGTTAGCCAATACCGGTAATACAAAGGCAATGATACCGGTATCCATGGCATCGAACATCCAACCCAGACCGGTCAATATTAGCAGCTTGTAATGAAAACGGCTAATTGGAATTTGTTCCAAGCGACTGATAATATCCATTTTTTTCACCCCTTCTTGTCATTACATCTGTCTTGTCATCTAATATTTATTATACTTGTTCTACGTTAAGCTGGCAACTAATTATATTGCTAAAAAGACTAAAAGCTGTTGGCACACACGCGCAACAGCCGTTTTTGCTTATAATATTTTGAGTTTCATCAATCAAGCAAAATTCCAAGCGCCTTAAGCTCTGACGCAATTTTATGCAAAACTTCGGACGATGGCGCTTCAACAGTATGTATATGCACACCACCGGTGACAAGCGACAATGGCGCTGCTCCGCTTTCTGCTGATTTATGTAAAAACTCAGCTAAGTCGCGGCGGGAAGCCAACATTAGATTGGCTTTAATCTCACCATAAACAGGGTGCTCAACACTAACATCAAGTACCCGCCCACCATTATCAATAATTGCGGCAAGTTCTTCTTCCATCCCTTCACGGTCGTGACGGCAGGCAAATTTAGCTTTGACAGTTGTAGCCGGCGTTGCCGTCAAAATCACATAACCTTGCGGCGTAGCATAAATGTCAATGCCTGCAGCCCGCAAAATAGCGATGTCTCCAACGATAACCTGCCGGCTTACCCCAAATTCCTTAGCTAACATTGCGCCGGTTACCGGCTGCCTAGTACGTTTTAGCATACCGACAATCTGATCCCGCCGTTCTTTCGCTTCCATCAAAAATCTCCTCCGTCCCCAAACTGAAATGAAGTCGGTTTTAAATTTCAAATAAACCCATTCTGAAGTCAAGACTCACTTATCTATTATACGCAAAAACCCTGTTGTTCATTGTTTACCGGCAGCATGCAACATTCATCCTCAGCTAATGGCAGCAGTACAGTAAATACTGACCCTTTGCCTATTTGGCTGGATACTTTTATTTGCCCATTGTGATTTTGGATAATGTTGTAACATACCGACAATCCCAAGCCGGTACCGGTTTCTTTGGTGGTAAAGAAAGGGGTGCCCAACTTGTCAATTATCTCCGGCGGAATACCGTTACCGTTGTCTTCCACTCTCACAACCATCATACCTTGATATTTGCCGACTGCCATCGTAATATTTCCACCGTGTGGCACGGCCTCCACTGCATTTTTCAAAAGGTTAATAAATACCTGTTTAAGTTGAGCTATATCGCCGTAGGTATAACAGCCAACTTCCGGCAGTTGTAAGGTTAAGGCTACGCTTTTGCTATGTAGTTGACCTTCCATCAGCACTGCAATATCATTTAGCAGTTTACATATATTTACTTTTTCAAATACCGGCTCTTTAAGCGGGCGCGCCAGCATCTGAAACTCACTAATCAGCTTGTCTATCCGGCCAATCTCAGTAATAATTATTTCCAGATGCTCCCGCCGCGGCGGTTTGTCTGCCCGGCGGGCCATGAGCTGAATGAAGCCTTGTATTGACGTAAGCGGATTTCTAATTTCATGAGCAATCCCTGCCGCCAACTGATTAACACATGCCATGCGTTCAAGCCGCAGTTGCTCCCGCTCCCGCTCGTGACGTTTTCCTTGCCACCATACTCCGTATAATAGGGCAAAGCAAATAGTAACAAAAAAGAAACTTGCCGCCTCATCAATTGACTTACTTAAAACTCTGGCATATACCGTTTTAATGGGAATAGCCATTACCATCCGCCAGTTCGTATAGTATAAGTCAGTGTAGATAAGCAGCTTATCCATACCGTCTAAAAAAGATTTAAACGACACTATGCCGGATTTACCATTCAATAAGCCGCCAATTCCGTCTTTAAACAGCGATCCCTCCGGGTAAAATTGAGCCAGACGCGGATGGTAAATAATCTGAGCGCTGCTATCCATAACAAAAAAATATTGATTTTCCGGCATATGCTCCCGCAGCACAATCATTGCGATATTACTAATAGGCTCACACGCTAATAGTACTGCCGCCACGTTACCACTGTCATCCAAAACAGGAAGCAGAATACTTATATAAGCGTTTTCAATTTTTTCGCAGACAATCCGGTCGGACACAACCGGCCTTCCTGACAGCGCAGTCTTGAAGCTATCTTCAATGTCATGCACCTTAAAGGGAGGCTGTGTATATCCGGGAACTGTCCACAGGTCGGTAATTAGTGCACCGCTGGGATCATATAGCGCAACGTTGGCAAAATCCAACACATCAGCAGCCAGTAATAATTTCTTGCGTGCCCGCTTAGGTTCAAGGCTACGTATATCTTGATCAGCCGCTAGAAGCTTGAGCCCGGTAAGCCGAGCATTAAAATACATATCCAAATTATTAGCGGCCACAGACAATCGCTCTCGTTCCGCCGCCATCACCATCCGGTATTGATAGTTTAAATAGTTAATTATTACACCGGCAATAATTGCCACCAGGGCAATGCCAATCAAAGCTGTCATTAATTGATTTTTTTGTTTTGAAAATAACACCGGATTTCACCGCCTTTTTTGACATAATTCGCTAAAATTCAGACTTATCCTGCCCAAATCAGCTAACTCTGATAGTTTTTTCACATTGCGTAAATAAAAAAAGTCTTCAGACTCGCTGAAGACTTTTTATTGGTGGGCGATGACAGGATCGAACTGCCGACATCCTGCTTGTAAGGCAGGCGCTCTCCCGGCTGAGCTAATCGCCCATATGGTGACCCGTAGGGGATTCGAACCCCTGATACCGCCGTGAAAGGGCGGTGTCTTAACCACTTGACCAACGGGCCAATAGACGAGTTATTAGGATGTTCTTCGCTACGCTCAGAACTAAGCGATTCACGCGGTTTTCCGCGTCGCGTTACTCCTAAAAACCCGGTTTGCTGCTTATGGCTCCTCGAGTAGGACTCGAACCTACGACCGATCGGTTAACAGCCGATTGCTCTACCAACTGAGCTATCGAGGAACGTTTCATGACATAATGAATTATATAATAGCCGAAATAAAAATGCAAGTAGTATGCAGTAATTTTTTTATTGCCAATTAGTAGCATATTTACAGTTGAAGAAATGCCTTTAAAGGATATTTTGGTTAAAACATCAAATACTGATAATAGCCTAAGTAGCAACCCACGTCAAGGAGGTATTATTTTGGACCCACGAATAAAAACTCTGGCCAGAAATCTGATTGGCTACTCCACCAGCCTGCAAAGCGGTGAAAAAATACTAATCGAGATGTTTGATGACGCCCTGCCGCTTGCTAAAGCGCTCGTAGATGAGGCTTACCAGGCTGGTGCCTTACCCTTTCTCGAATTAAAAAACAACCAGTTGCAGCGGGCTTTACTTATGAAAGCGTCCAGTGAGCAACTCAAGCTGGCTGCCTCCTGGGAACAGGCCAGAATGAAAGAGATGGACGCATATATTGGCATAAGAGCCAGTTTTAACATCACCGAGATGGCAGATGTACCGCCCGCCCAATTACAAAGTTACCAACAAGATTGGGTTAAGCCGGTGCATATCGATGTACGCGTACCCAAAACTAAGTGGTGTATCTTGCGCTGGCCTAATGCCTCAATGGCTCAATTGGCTAACATGAGTACCGAAGCCTTTGAAGATTTTTACTTTAATGTATGCAACCTTGATTACAATAAAATGGCCAAAGCTATGGATCCTTTAATCGAGCTTCTGCAAAAAACTGATAAAGTGAAGATTAGCGGCCCTGGTACCGACCTTACTTTTTCTATAAAAGGCATACCGGCCGTAAAATGTTCTGGCCTCAGAAATATACCGGACGGCGAAGTATACACCGCGCCTGTTAAGAATTCTGTAAATGGTGTACTTACCTATAATACTCCGGCGGTATATCAAGGCTTTACCTATGAAAATATTAGCCTGGAATTCAAAGATGGCAAAATAGTCAAAGCTACAGCCAATGATAGTGAAAAAATCAATAAAATATTCGACACTGACGAAGGCGCCCGCTATATCGGGGAGTTTGCCCTGGGTGTCAACCCCTATATTGAAACACCAATGAAAGATACACTGTTTGATGAAAAAATCAAAGGCAGCTTCCATTTTACCCCCGGCAATGCCTATGACGCCGCTTACAACGGCAACAAGTCTGCCATCCATTGGGATTTAGTCTGCATTCAAAATCCCGCATACGGCGGCGGCGAAATCTGGTTTGACGAAAAACTTATTCGCAAAGACGGCCGGTTTGTTGTTCCAGAACTTGAAGGACTGAATCCGGAAAATTTAATGTAATACAGAAAAAGCGAGATTGCTATATATAAGTTATAAGTGGCAATCTCGCTTTTATTATATTTCTCTCTATTTTAATAGTTCTTGAACAAAGTTGGGAAGGACAAAACAACTTTTTTGAACTTCCCGGTTGTGATACCTTGTGCCAAAGTTTTCCGGAATACGGGCTGTATCAACGTTAACAGGATCATATTGCTTAGAGCCGATAGTAAAGCAGTGCAGACCGCTTGGATACAGCGGAATACTGGCCAAATACAGACGGGTAACAGGAAATAATGATGAAATATCTTTATTAAGGCGTTTAATAAGTTCCTGGTGATAAAAAGGCGATTCAGTCTGTTGTACAAACAAGCCATCAGGCTTTAATGCCTTGTACACATCCTGATAAAAGGCGTGGGTAAACAAGCCTTCCCCCGGTCCTATAGGGTCGGAACAGTCAACAATTATGACGTCATACTTGTTCTCCACTTCTTGCATATGTTTAATGCCGTCCCCGATTTTAAGGCGCAGTTTTGGATGATTTTCATTTAAAGCTACACTAATTTCCGGCAGATACTTTTTGCATACATCAACTACCAATCCATCAATTTCCACCATCTCAGCTACTTCTACCGACTGATGTTTAACTACTTCACGAATAGTACCTCCGTCACCGCCCCCAATAACCAGAACTGTTTGGGGATTGGGGTGGGTAAATAACGGTACATGGGCGATCATCTCATGATAAATAAACTCATCGAAAACTGAAGTCTGGAAAACACCGTCTAACACCAGCATCCGGCCGAATTCGTGGGAATCAACAACGGCAACTTCCTGAAAATCCGACTTATTGGCATAAAGTGTTTCTTTTATCCGGACAGTAAGCCCTAAATTTTTGGTCTGATATTCAGTATACCACAACTCCATTTATATTCCCCCTCATTTATTTAGATTTAAGTTACTACATTAATATAATTTGTACAGGCACAAATTTTATCACAAAATTTGCCACATTAAAAGTATAATTTGAAAATCTTTAATAAATGCGGGAAAAAATTTGATTTTAACAAAGCGCCTTATTGTTTAAGCCGCCAGCAAATCTGCTGGCGGCTTGTTTGTACCACCGTTTTCCTATTCTTCTTCAGGGCGCTTGCCATACTTATATTTATACTTGGGCGCATTTTTAGGCGGCATCTCACAATAGCCTTCACACTCATCATTATCTTCTTCTTCACAATCGTCCTCATCATATTCTTCCATTTCTAAGAGCTCAGATGGTCCGAGGCCGGTAGCGCCGGAAAAACTATGACAATGGCCGTCGTCTTTACTGGTTACCCCTTCAAAATAGTGAACATGATTGCCATCCGGCATATCAATCGCCGGCCCGGTCATAACATCTTCCATGTGCCAATGACCTTCTTCACCTTCTTCACTGATAAAAGAAGTACGGCCATGGATCCTGTGAACATGACTCATTCCTTTCTCCCGCGCCGGTCCGCTTACTCCCATTACAATATGCTGATGGTCATCTGCCACATCAACATCAAGCAAATAGGTATGAACATGTATACATGATTGATCATTATGGTGATGATAATTATGCTTCCGGTCTTCTTCATTAATAGGCATAGCCTGTCGCACCTCCAAAAGATTGTTGCATAGTATCCTATGCTCCAGGCCACCCATCGGCTACTCATAATTTTGTTTACATATTATTTTAACGTGTCAACTAGATCATAACAGGCATATATTATAGTAACTAAATCTAATGTCTCTGCGGAGGTGCATTAATGTTTGGAATTAAAGAAAATGCTAAAACATTTTCCACCCGTATGTTTATTCTGGCCGCAATTACCGGCCTTTTAATCTCTTTATGCACACCTCTGACCTATCTCTGCTTGGGCTGGAAGGCCAAACAGGCCGATACCGCTGCATTAGCCCAACAAATTGCCCACGAAATTCTGGAAATTATTATCATTAATCCGCCAAATTCATCTCAAGGTGAGTTGCTGCAAATGAAAAAATTATTGGCTACTTACCAGCAAAAACAAGATATTAAGCATGTCAAAATCATCACCAGTTGTTCAAATCTCGAAAGCCAGTCTGCCATATTTATGCCGGCGCTGTTTGATATCAGCCACCGCACCGACATAGCCTTTCACGGCAAAAACTATGGATACGTTGAAGTAACAACAACCGCAGCTAATGTTATCATGTCTACGCTGCTACTCACAGGTATCTTTTTCGGGTTGGGTTTGTTAACCAATACTTTACTCTATCGCTTGCCTGTCGACATTGTTAGCGAAAACGAAAAAAATCTAAAAAATATGGCTGATGAACTAAAAAAATCCACCGCTGAACTAACATATGTCAAATCCTTGCTGGAGCAGACAACACTAGTTGACAGCAAAACCACTCATTATGATTCTGTCTATTCCAATGAACCGCCAGATAAATGAAATTCAAAAAGACTATGGTTATATTCCCAGCCACCGGAGCGACAGCATAGCCGTTAGCCCCAAACCCATTGTGAGTATTGCGTTCCGGCATTTATATGCAACAATGGCTGCTAGTACCCCAGCCAGCAGGTAATGGTTACCAAAAGAGACATCAATATGACCCTTGGGCAAGACCAGCGAAGGTACAATAAGAGCTGTCAGAATTGCAGTCGGAACATGTTTGAACCAACGCTCAAACCAACGTGGCAGTCCTGTCTTACTCAATAATGCCAACGCGCCAAATCTTGTGAAGAAAGTTGCCACCGCCATGCCGGCAATCATAAGCATTATTTCAAACCGCATGCTTTTCCTCCTTTTCTAATATGCCGCCTGTTATACTGGCTGCCACACAGGCGGCAATTATATACCATTTTCCCGGGAAATAAGCGGCTCCAATTATGGCAGTTATAGCAGCTACGCCGCATACCGCAACACTCACAAAGTTAACCAGTCGCGGCATCAGCATTGCCAGAAACGTTGCCGGCATAGCAAAATCAAGTCCCCACGCCAACGGGTCAGGTATATAGCGGCCTACCACTACACCTAAAACAGTCGATATAGCCCAGGTAATGTAAAACGCTACACTACTCCCTATTTGGTAACTGGCACTATACCCTGCTCTGGTTGTACGGTTAACAGTAACAGCATACGACTCATCAGTCAGAGTAAAGGCCAGCAACAATTGCCGGGTAAGCGGCAGTTTAAGAAGATGTGGTGCCAGCGAAGCCCCCATCAACAAATGACGAAGATTGATCAGTAAAGTTGTAAACACTATAAGGCCCCAGCCGGTTATTCCAGCCCCTAACATGGTAATACTGATAAATTGCGCCGCACCGGCAAATACCAGCAGCGACATACTCACAGTTTCTACAGGAGTTAATCCGGCTGTCAGTCCCATAACACCACAGGTAATGCCAAACGGCACAACTCCCATCATAACAGGAAGACTGTCGCGTATTCCTTGCCAATAATCTTTCATCAAAAATCACCACCTTTATATAATTTATTTCATAGTACCCGGCAGGAAAAACATTGTAAATATCCAATTATGGAAATATATAAATAAATTGGATATTTTGGGGGATTTATAAAATTGGATATATCCAAACTTTTTACCAATGTGTTACTACAACCTCGCTCACCTATTCCGTTATATAGTCAAATTGCCGGTGTACTCTCGGAAAACATCAAAAACAATATTATACCTGCAGGAACAAAACTACCGCCTGAACGCGAACTGGCTACCATGCTAAGAGTAAGCCGCACCACGGCTATTAATGCTTACCGGCAGCTTGAACGGCAGGAACTTATCAGTACTAAAGTGGGCAGCGGCACCTACGTCAGCAATGTAACATTACCTGCTGCACCCAATCCGTGTGTCCCCTGGCCCCAATTATTTGTACCCAGTCCAAACACGCAGTTGCCGTCCATTATCCGGGAGCTGATGGCGTCGGCAGCAACAGACGATATTATCTCCCTGGCTGCGGGCATGCCAGACCCATCACTGTACCCGCTTAAAAACTTCCACCGGTTGTTAGTTCAGCAATTTTCACAGCTGAACAATTCTGATTTAGGTCACATTCCTACCGAAGGATATACGCCCCTCCGCCGAGCACTGGCATCCATGCTGGTAAACAAGGGCTGGGCAGTGAAACCCGAGAATACGATGATTGTAACCGGCTCACAGCAGGGACTCTATCTGATAACCAAAATATTTCTGGAACCCGGGGACTACGTTGTGGTAGAATCTCCTACCTATCTGGGAGCCATTCAACTGTTTAACGCCGCCAATGCCCGCCTGCTCAGCTTGCCGGCGGCCGGCCGGTTGCCGCTTGATCTATTACAAGATTATCTTATCCGTTACCGGCCTAAGCTGCTATACATTATGCCAACTTTTCAAAATCCCAACGGCCGGGTTATCCCGCTGGAAGAACGGCGTGCGCTCTTAAATCTGGCAGCAAAGCACCGCTTAGTAATTATCGAGGATGACCCCTATGGCGAGTTGTATTACTCCCAACAGCCTCCCCCTTCGCTCAAGGCGCTTGATCACTATGGGGGAGTCATAGCCCTCGGCACTTTCTCTAAAATTATTTTTCCCGGACTGCGCACCGGTTGGCTTGTCGCGCCTGAAACAGTAATTAACCGCTTTGCTCTCGAAAAACAGTATATAGACCTTCACACCGGCAACATATCGCAAAAACTGCTCTATGACTATTTAAGCGAGGGATTGCTCGACAGCCATCTCACCTTTATCCGTGCCGAATATAAAAAACGCCGTGATGTAGCAGCCAATGCCCTCAAACGCTACTGCAGCCCTCACCTTGACTTTACGCTGCCTGAAGGCGGCTTCTATTTCTGGTGCACACTTAGCCGAGGAATCTTAGCCCGGCAATTGTTGCACGAGGCTACCAAAGTTGGCGTATCCTTTGTTCCGGGTGAAGCGTTTTATAGCGATACCTCCGGTAGCAGCGAGTTCCGGTTGTGTTTTGTAACTCACCATGCAGACCAGTTGGTGGAGGGCATAAAACGCCTAAGCAAAGCACTCCAAGTACTGGCAAATAATAATGCCGGCAACTATACACTGCCGGCTATTACTCCCGTTATTTAATATATATTAGTTTAAGTTGCCTTAACATTAACATCAAATTCGGCGTCGACGGCTAGGCTTTAAGATACTCACAAGAGCCGCCAAATTTCGTCTGGCAGACTGTTCATACTTTGCCCGGAAATAACTTGTCTGATAAATAGCCGGCAAGCTAAGGAACCTTTCTAATATCTGTTGCCTTGAAATCCGGTACTCCTCCTCACTAAGAAACTGATACTCGGCCCTTATCTGAGTTTCATAATCGAGAAAACTTAACCATTCCCGTCCCAGCACCGCAAGGTCACTATCCGTTAAATAAGCACCGTCACTGGTGGCAGCCGGCCTAAGGTGACCGGTCTGCAGTATTAAATCTGCTGACTGACGGCCAAACCCGGGTGGCAGACCAAGCTCGGCAGCTGCATAGCAGGCAACCGCCGAGCTTAAATATTCATTAGTA
Organism: Sporomusaceae bacterium ACPt; assembly: GCA_041428575.1. Lineage (GTDB taxonomy): Bacteria > Bacillota > Negativicutes > Sporomusales > Sporomusaceae > Sporomusa_D > Sporomusa_D carbonis. The sequence goes on along the minus strand of CP155570.1, from coordinate 1,092,129 downwards.
TCGGCATTAGGTACGCACACGATATCATGAAACCATAGCGCATATTCTACAAGTCTTGGGTCAGACAGCTCACTTCTGACCTCGTCTAGATGACCGAGAACATCGGCAAGGTGTTTCATGCTGTGATAATGGCGGAAATATTGGCTATAACTGCTGTGGATAATATAATAAATTTTGTCGACGGCCTGAGACGCACACCCTAACGAGCGGGTCAGGCCTTGCCAGCGGGCTAATAAATACGGCATGATCACGCCTCCGGAGCAATAGTTATCAGATATTTAAAAATTAGTATTTAACCGTTACTTTTTACTTATTGCAGCGTTTATATGTATAAAAGGAGATGATCAACATGTTCAAATCAATAAAAATCTTTGCTGTAGTGCTACTTCTCACGCTGGCGGCCATACCGGCCACTCTGGCTGCCGAGAACCATTCCAATGCCACCGAAGTTTCGGTTAGCGGCACCCACCAGGAAGAAATATCCCCCGATATTGCCTACATCAATCTGGGTACAGTGACAGAAGCCGAAACAATCGCTGCCGCCCAAACCAAAAATGCCGATGTTATGACAAAACTGCACCGCCAGCTTGAAAACCTGGGAATCAAACCTGAATACATAACTACGGCACATTATACTGTAACGCCGTTATACAAAAATGACGACAACGGTCGTCGCCTTCCAAGCATTCGAGGCTACCAGGTTATCAATAACATTACAATAACTACCTCACCAGATCAAACCGGTGAAATTATTGATACTGCCTTGGCCAACGGAGCAGACCAAGTCAATAGCATCCGGTTTGGCAAACGCGCCGAAACCGACGTTAAAAATGCCGCTTTGGCTCAAGCCGTCCGTGATGCCATGAGTAAAGCTGACGCCATTGCCGTTGCGTTAAACAAGCGTGTAGTTAAAGTCAAGGCCGTCAATGAAAATAGCGTCAACCTTCAGTCGCCGGAAGTATCAAACCGACTTTATGCTAAAAGCTCCTTATCCGATGCTGTACCAACAACTCCCATCTCACCAGGACTGGTCTTGTTAACGGCTCATGTCCAGGTAGTAGTAGAGCTTGAATAATCTAAGTCAGCCTTAGAACAAGCTAAAAAAAAATAAGGGGCAGGATCATCCTGCCCCTTCAGACTGAAAAAGTTTACGGCCCGAAGATTGCCACGTCGCTCCGCTCCTCGCAATGACAGTAAAACCAAGGGGTCATCGCGAGCGAAGCGTGGCGATCTTTCTCATTAAGCTATTTGTTTATTAATGTTTAAAATGCCGCATACCGGTAAATACCATGGCTATGCCATACTCATCAGCGGCTTTAATTGAATCTTCGTCGTTAACCGATCCACCTGGCTGAATAATGGCTGTGATGCCAGCCTTAGCTGCGGCTTGCACGGTGTCTGAAAACGGAAAGAAAGCGTCAGATGCCAAAACAGCCCCTTTAGCATTGTCGCCGGCCTGGGCCAACGCAATACCGGCAGCACCTACCCGGTTCATCTGTCCGGCGCCTACACCGAGCGTTCTATTGCCGTTAGCAATAACAATGGCATTAGATTTAACATGTTTAACCACTTTCCAGGCAAATAGCAACTGTTCCCACTCGGCCGCTGTCGGCTGCTGCTTAGTGACAACTTTCATGTTACCTCTGGGCGCCGTTGCCATATCAGCCTGTTGCAGCAGCACGCCGCCGGAAACCGCCTTGACGTCAAAGCGACTGCTATCAGGCTGAGGCAGATTTGCCGTCAACAGGCGAACGTTTTTCTTCTGAGTCAAAATTTCAAGCGCATCTTGGCTAAAAGCCGGTGCAATAATAACTTCGACAAAAATCGCGCTAATAAGCTGCGCGGTAACTTTATCAACTTCGCGGTTTAACCCGATAATGCCGCCAAACGCTGAAACGGGGTCAGCCTGATAAGCTTTATCGTAGGCCTCGGCCAAAGTAGCCCCAATGCCTGTGCCACAAGGATTGGTATGCTTGATAATGGCTGCCGCCGGTTGTTCAAATTCGGCAACAAGCGTATATGCAGCTTCAATATCGACAATATTGTTAAACGACAATTCCTTGCCGCTAAGCTGTTTGGCGTTAGCCACACCCGCACCGGCAAAATGCTGTTCTTGATAGAATGCTGCCGCTTGATGAGGGTTTTCGCCGTAACGAAGATCTTGAACTTTTTCGTAAACTAAATGCAGGGTGTCAGGAAATAGTCCCTGTCCAAGTTGCCCGCTTAAATAGCGGGAAATATAGGCATCATATTCGGCAGTGTGGCTAAATGCTTCTTTCGCTAAAGCCATACGGACATTAAAATCCACTTCGCCGTTACGCGAAAGCTGGGCGATTATTTCTTCATACCGTCGAGGATTAACAACCACTGTCACATATTGGAAGTTTTTAGCCGCAGCCCGAATCATCGCCGGACCGCCAATGTCTATGTTTTCCACGGCATCCTCTAATGTTACGCTTGGTTTGGCCACTGTCTGGCGGAACGGATACAGGTTGACAGCCACTATGTCAATGCCTTTTATATTGTGTTCAGCCATGGCTGCCTGATGTCCGGGATTGTCGCGGATAGCCAAAATACCGCCATGAATATAGGGATTGAGCGTTTTAACCCGCCCATCCATTATCTCTGGAAAACCGGTAACCTCGCTGACATACGTCACCGGGATACCAGCCTCTTTAATGACTTTCATGGTGCCGCCGGTTGAGATAATTTCAATACCAAAATTATGTAAGGCTTGAGCAAATTCCACGATGCCGGTCTTATCAGACACACTCAAGAGTGCACGTTTAATCTTCATTGCAGTCCCTCGCTCTTTTCAATTATATGCACCCGCCGCCCTTCGACAATCAGCCGTTTCTCACAGTATAAAGCGATGGCGCGGGGGTAAAGAATATGTTCAGCATGCAAGATCCGGTCAGACAAAGTCTCAACTGTGTCGTCCTCCTGGACAGGTACGGCCTCTTGCAAGATAATCGGCCCGGTATCCATGCCTTCATCAACAAAGTGGACGGTACAGCCCGAGACTTTGGCACCGTAATTTAGTGCTTGTTGCTGGGCGTTTTCACCGGGGAAGGCTGGAAGCAGCGACGGATGGATATTCATGATTTTGCCGGCAAACCGGTCAATGAAGTACGGACTTAAGATGCGCATAAACCCAGCCAGCACAACCAGCTCGACATGGCGAACATTGAGTTCTTCAGCAACAGCGGCCTCAAAATCCTGCCTACTGACGAACTGACGGCGGTCAATACATACTGCCGGAATGTCAGAGCCAGCCATACGTTTGAGCACATTGGCCTCAGGATTATCGCTGATTACCACACCAACTTTGGCGTCAAGCCTGCCGGCCTCGATGGCGTCAACAATGGCCTGCATATTACTGCCGCGGCCTGAGGCCAACACTCCAATTACCGTCTTGTTCACGGACCAAGCCCTCCCTTACCTAAGCTCCACCTGACAAGCACCTGCCGTTACTTTGCCGATAATATACGATTTCTCGCCACGTGATTCAAGATCGGCCTGCACTGCTGCAACCTGGTCTGCCGGAACTATTAAAATCATGCCAATTCCCATATTAAAAGTACGATACATTTCAAATTTAGCTACACCACCCCAGTCTTTGAGCAAGGCAAAGATCGGGGGTTCAGGCCAGGCGGCAGTATCTACTTCTACGCTGCAGCCTTCAGGCAGCACCCGGGGGATATTGTCATAAAAACCACCACCGGTGATGTGTACCATGCCGTAAATATCAAACTTGTCAATAAGCGGCAGGCACGTTTTAGGATACAGGCGGGTGGGCTCTAAAAGTTCTTCGCCTAGCGTGCGACCAAGTTCAGGAATATAGGTATCAATGCTAAGTTTTTTTACGTCAAAGCAGATTTTTCTCACAAGCGAATAACCGTTAGAGTGGATACCGCTTGACGGCAGACCAATAAGTACGTTGCCCGGCCTGACCTTCTCGCCGGTAATAATTTTATCACGGTCGACAACGCCAACGGAAAATCCGGCGATATCATATTCGCCATCAGGATAAAATCCGGCCATCTCGGCCGTCTCGCCGCCAATAAGCGCACAGCCTGATTCACGGCAGGCCATAGCTACGCCGCTAACAATAGCGGCCACTTTTTCCGGTTCAAGTTTGCCAACAGCAAGATAATCAAGGAAAAACAGCGGTTCAGCGCCCTGCACCAATATATCATTGACACACATGGCCACGGCGTCTTGGCCGATTGTGTCATGCTTGTCAGCCATAAAAGCAATTTTGAGCTTAGTACCTACACCGTCAGTACCGCTCACCAGTACCGGCTCACGGTATTTGCCGGCGTTTAGTGCGAACAAGCCGCCAAAGCCGCCAATGTCGCCCAACACTTCCGGACGGTAGGTGGCGCGAACATGGCGTTTCATAAGTTCAACCGCTTTGTTGCCAGCGTCGATATCTACCCCGGCATCACGGTAAGTTAGCGATTTATCAGTCATGAAAATATCCCCCTGTCCCAAAGGGCAGTCTATTCTTCTTAAAAATCGAAACTGATAAACAATGTCCCATCATCAGTTTCGCCCTGGTTCAAAAACGAATTTATTGCTGGCACAATCCCTTTCGCAAGGCGTCGGTGCCGGATATTCGCAATTGAAGCAGGCATTACACAATGTCTTTTCCGGAATATTGCAAATTGAGGCATGCAGGCCTTCCAATGATAAATAGTGAAGCGAGTCGGCCCCAATAAATTGCCTGATTTCCTCAACTTTCTTTGTAGCCGCAATAAGTTCCTTGCGCGCTGAAGTATCAATGCCATAATAACATGGAAAACCGATAGGCGGCGAACTAACACACATGTGTACGGTCTTGGCCCCGGCATCTTTGAGCATTCGCACGATTTTGCCGCTGGTTGTACCGCGCACAATAGAATCATCAACCATAATGACTGATTTGCCTTTAACCACAGACGCAACGGCATTTAGTTTAATCCTGACACCCATATCGCGTTTTTTCTGTTCAGGCTGGATAAAGGTACGGCCAATATACCGGTTTTTCATCAGCCCTTCCGCAAAGGGAATACCTGATTCATGACTATAGCCTAAAGCGGCGGTGGTTCCTGAGTCAGGCACTGAAATGACAATATCTGCCTTAAATCCACTTTCTCTGGCCAGCGTACGACCCATGTTAAACCTGGCCTGATATACGCTCTGACCGTCAATTACACTATCAGGACGTGCGAAATAAATGTATTCAAAGATACAACCTGCCCGCCGGTCACTCTCAGCAAAACGCCGGGATGTAACCCCGTCTTTACTGATAATCACCATTTCACCCGGGTCAACATCACGTACAAACTCAGCACCAACAGCATCAAGAGCACACGACTCGGACGCCAGTACCCAGCCTTCGCCCAACCGCCCGATACAAAGCGGCCGGAAACCGTGCGGGTCGCGTACGCCAATTAATTTGGTCTCGGTCATAATTACTAGACAATAAGCGCCATGCACGCCTGCCAGACTATCAATAACTTTTTCCTCAATAGTGGCTTGAGAAGAACGGGCAATAAGATTTACAATTACTTCACTATCAATTGAAGTTTGAAATACGCTACCCCTTTGCTCAAGTTTCTCCCTGATCTCATGCGCATTAGTTAAATTACCATTATGAGCCAGGCTTATCTGACCGCCTGAATAGTTAACAAGCAGTGGTTGAGTATTTCTTAAAAGGCTTGAACCAGTTGTCGAATAGCGGACATGACCAATGGCGATATGGGCTGGCATATCAGGCAGGCCGTTTCTAAATACTTCATTGACCAGTCCCATGCCTCGCTGCACGTCCATAACGGTGCCGTCAGTAACGGCAATGCCGGCACTCTCCTGGCCGCGGTGCTGTAACGCATACAAGCCCCAGTAGGTTGCCAGCGCCACATTCTCCTGACTGGCAAAAATACCGAATATGCCGCACTCTTCCCGCCATTTGTCGCTTTGTATATCGTATAACACAAACAGTTCTCCTTTTCTCATCTCCGTTTATCCCCGCCTGGCTAAACCTAACATCTATAACAATTGCTTATACATGTTTAGCCCATGCGGAAGAAAGACATCCCGTTATAACCGGCCTATTGGCCGATGAGGCGTTTCAACACTTCCTGGTAAGCCTCTTCAACATTACCTAAATCACGGCGGAAGCGGTCTTTATCAAGCTTCTGACCAGTCTCACTGTCCCAGAACCGGCAGGTATCAGGCGATATTTCGTCTCCGAGGATAACTTCTCCTTTGTGCACTCCAAACTCAAGCTTAAAGTCAATCAGTTCCAGTTTTTTGTCTTTTAAAAAGCCAGACAAAATTTCATTAATTTTCAAGGCGTATTTTTCCATAGTCTCAACTTGCTCAGGCGTTGCAAGGCCCAATGCTTTAATATGATAGTCATTAATGAGCGGATCGCCCAATTCATCGTTTTTGTAGTAAAATTCAACTACAGTAGTTGGCAGCTTGCGGCCTTCTTCCCAGCCAATACGCTTAGCCAAGCTACCGGCGGCGATATTGCGGACAACAACTTCGACAGGCAGAATATCAAGTTTTTTGACCAGCATCTCCCGGTCGCTTACCATTTTAATGAAATGGTGAGGAATGCCTTTCTCAGCTAGCAGGTTAAAAAAGAACACCGAAATTTTATTATTTAAAATACCCTTATTATCAATAGTACCACGTTTTTCTCCGTTGAAAGCTGTTGCATCATCTTTAAAGTATACTAATAATTCATCAGGATTGTCAGTTGCGAAAATTTGCTTGGCTTTGCCTTCATACAGTGGTTTTTGGGTCATGGTCTTGCAACCTCCTTTAGTAAATTAAATACATTTCTATTATTTCCCGAGCTTTTCAGCCAACCGGGCGGCTTTTTTCTCTACTTCCTGTGCCATGCTTTGACGGTGAGCAACCAGTCTATCTGCCAGACTGTCATTGTGAGCCGCCAGTATCTGAGCAGCGAACAACGCAGCATTTTTAGCACCATTAATGGCCATGGTAGCCACCGGGATTCCTGCCGGCATTTGGACAATACTGAGTAAAGCATCCATACCGCCCAGCGGTGTTGCATTCACTGGAATGCCGATAACAGGCAGCGTGGTAAAGCTGGCTACCACTCCGGGCAGGTGAGCCGCTGCCCCGGCAGCGGCAATGATGACTTTAATGCCACGTTCTTTAGCACTGGCTACAAACTGGTGGACTTTGTCCGGCGTCCGGTGAGCCGAAGCTACCAGTACCTCAGTCTCAATACCGAATTCAGTCAGTTGGTTAACAGCCGGTTCCAGCACCGGCCAGTCAGAATCGCTTCCCATAATAATTGCAACTTTCATGTCATCACCTTTTTTCGTAAAGTAGCGTTCAAATTTTATTCTCAAATTCACTCATTAATTGGCACTGTAACAAAACCCAGATATTTATTCAAATATCTGGGCTTAGTTTCCCCGTTATTCAGCCAGGAATACAAACCGGAGTACCACCAGCACTGCCAGTACATAGACAATCCAGTGCACTTCGCGGCCACGACCTGTAATCAGCTTTAACAGCGGATACATCACGAGACCGGCCGATATACCGTTAGCAATACTATAGGTAAATGGCATGAGGACAATCGTTAAAAATGCCGGCAGGCCTTCTGTAAAGTCGCCAAAATCAATATGGCGGATTGATTCAAGCATTAACGCACCAACAATGATTAATGCCGGAGAAGTTGCAGCATCAGGAATAAGACCGGCCAATGGGGTAAAAAACAATGCCAACAGGAAAAGCACGCCACAAACAATGGCAGTCAAGCCGGTGCGGCCGCCAGCGCCGACACCAGCTGCACTCTCAACATAGGCGGTAATGGTGCTGGTGCCCAGCATTGCGCCCAAACTTACACCGGTAGCGTCTACCAGCATGGCTTTACCGATACCGGGAAACTTACCGTTTTTGTCCATTATACCGGCTTTGGAGGCCGTACCAACCAAAGTGCCCATAGTATCAAAAAGTTCAACAAAAGTGAATGTAAACACAATGGCTACCAGGCCCATATTTAAAGCACCGGCAATATCAAGCGCAAAAAAGGCGTTTTTACTGAAATCGGGCATGGCTATCGGGCTAAAACCGGCAGGAATTTTAACAATACCCATGATTATGCCGATAATAGTTGTAGCAAAAATACCGATTAATATCGAACCCTTAATTTTACGAGCCATTAAAACAGAAATAAATACCAAACCGAATACGGCAAGTAGTACCTCAGGATGCGCAAGTTTGCCCATCTCAATAATAGTTTCAAAACTTAGCGGTGTACCATTACCTTGGGCGGCCACAATTTTCTCTAAAGTGGGCGGAATGAGCGACAAACGAATGCTCATGATACCGGAAAGTTTGAGTCCAATAATGGTAATAAACAGTCCGATACCGACAGTAATAGCATGTTTTAATGAATTAGGCATTCCTTCTACCAGCAATTGACGCACTTGGGTTACAGTAAGCAGAATAAAAATAAGACCGGAAATAAATACCGCACCTAGCGCAACTTGCCAGGAGACCCCCATACCAATAACAACTGTAAAAGCGTAAAAGGCATTGAGTCCCATACCAGGAGCCAAAGCAATCGGATAATTAACAAACAGACCCATCATGATTGTTACCACACCGGCACCAATGGCAGTAGCCAGTAATACAGCATTTTTATCCATACCGGCTGACCCCAAAATACTGGGGTTAACAAACAGTATGTAGGCCATGGTCATGAAAGTAGTAATACCAGCAATTACTTCAGTCTTGACATCTGTCTTTCGGGCACTGAGTCCAAACAATTTTTCCAACATTTTTTATCCCCCTCTACCAAAGTATTTATACTGTGTACCGTCAGACTCCACACCATACGGTACAAATACAAAAACCCTGACAGGGAAATTTTCGCATAAGCTAAATAGAGCGAAACTTCCCCGCCAGGGTTTTTATCCCATCGGTGTAGTGTTAGGCCGGTAACACCTGCGCCACTTGGTCGCAGCCGCAACACACATGGCATTGCGCGGAACCCTAGGCGCACTTTCACTCGTAGTCGGGCGATTTACGGTCGCCTGGTAGAGACGTTTGAGCCATATCCTCAAATATATACGAGCACTATATATTTACCTTATTTATTTTACCAGTAGAGGATAAAATCTGTCAACGAAAAAATCGAACTTTAAATATAAATTCTGCGTTATTGTTCGGAAAACAGTGCTTCCGTACTATTTCAGCAGGGACATTTTGATTTTCACAACAGCTTTTTTGACCTTGCCAGGTTCATTTAGAGCGCAATTAGGGCGGTGCACATCCCAGGGAAAAAATATTGCATACATGCCCTCAGTCATAACCAAATCAGTTTCTTGCCGGACGGTTTTATAAAAGATGACGTCCTTTGCCGTCAGTTCGTCAGACAGCACTTCATTATCAGGCGACAACAAGCTATAGGCGATTAATTCCCGGCCGGAAATGATATACTGAATGTCAAGATATTCAACATGGGCTTCAGCCCGGCGCACCTCACGCGGCTGTGTTTCATACTCATTAACAGCCACATAAATATCTTTGCCTTCAATTTCGTGTTTGCCTGCCGCTAAGGCCGCTAAATCTGTTTTAGCCAAGTAGTTAAGCCCCTTGACTAAGACTTTGTGAAGAATGGGCGCGTCTTTTGCCAAAGTTGAGATGTGTCCAAAAATCATGGTAATTCCTCCCGGTGTTTAGTTGATTACCCGTCTGGCGCCAAGATAACGCGGCTTCCAATAGGGTTCATCCATGCGGCTAATCATTACTCCCCGGCTGGATGAGACGTGAATAAACTTGCCATTGCCGCAATAAATGCCGACATGAGATGCCCCCGGCGCATAAGTGGTGAAAAATACCAAGTCACCCGCCTTAAGGTTAGCCTTGGCAACTTTCTTGCCGGTCATATACTGGTCGTCAGACGTGCGCGGCAGCTTCTTGCCGTGTTTATTATATACATATTTAACAAAACCCGAACAATCAAACCCTTTCGGTGATTCGCCGCCAAACTTGTACGGTGTTTTTAAGTATTTTTCCGCAGTTTTGACAACACTGTCCGGTTCCGGCTGAACCGGCTTTTTCGGCGCGGCGTAACCAGGAATATTTATCAAGACAAGCAAAAAAATCAATAGGCATACGGCATTAATTCTTATTAGTGGCCGCATAGAATACTCACTCCTGATTCAATTTGTATATACTTGTCCATATTTTCGGTAAAAAATTGGTAATCCCTTTAGTTAAATTACAAATTTCACCATTAAATAATCATCGAAATATTCAAAACCTACAGCTTGATATGCTTTTACAGCAGGAATATTATCTTTTCGCGACATCAGAGTAGGAGTTTTACCACTGGCGATGATCCGACGACACAGTTCAGACACCAGTGCTTTACAATAGCCTCGCCCCCTGCTGTCTTCACTAGTGTATACGCCGCCTATTTGCTTAATTCGGCTGGTAATAACCTGAATAGCTGCCTGGGCTCTCGGTTTACCGTCAGTAAGCAAGAAGATGAAATCTTCTCCTGCCGCACGCTCATCAAGCATTTTTGCCGCCATCTCCCGGTTAAAGCGTCGCCGAAAACCTTGCCGGTACGCCTCAACAACAAAATCAATAGCTAATGATCGATCAACCTGTTCAGCATCGGCAATCAGACCATCGCATTGCATAGTATACGGATTAAACTTGTTGTTTACAAAATAATAGCTATCTTCATACGCCAAAACCTTCTTGTGCTGCACCACGGCTTGAAACAGCGGTTCTACTACATACTTCATTCCCGCCACCACCTCAAACTTGCGTTGACGCATTATTTCTGCAAAAGCGTTAACCGCGCCTGACGATTCAAAATGAGGCATGACACTCCCCAGGTTAAAAAACGTCAATACCCCCTTTAACTTACCTTCTTCAAAATATCCGTAATAATCTCCGCACCGGCGGCTGATTTTGTCATTTTCAATACCGAACTTATCCAGATTGCCGCTCAGAAAAGTTGTTGCCATGTGATTTTTTTCTAAATATTGCTTAACAACAGGTACGTCACTATTATTTAATAGCCGGACCACAATAATCAGCCTTCCTTCCCATTGTATCCAATGTCACCGTTGTAAAGTATATTAACCAATATCAGAAGTCCTGTTACCTTTTGTAGTAACAGGACTTTTAAATACCTAACAGCTCATTACCCGAACCGGTATTTCAACAACAGTTCGGCGCGATGTAAAAACATTGTTTTTTTATGGCTTGTTTGGCAAACCTTGGTACGAAGGATAGTACCGGACTATAAGCCTGCGCCACAGTAAAACATCCAAACTTCCGCCGTAATCATGCTACCCGGCTTGCTCATGAAGCACACGTTTTAATATCTTGCCTGTTTGATTTTTGGGTAAAGCATCAATGACGACAAAATCTCGCGGTATTTTATAAGCAGCAATATTGGCCTGAAGGTATTCTCTTATCGCCTTTTTATCCAAGGCATGTCCTTCTGCCAATACTATGTAGGCACGTGCTACCTGGCCGCGAAGTTCGTCAGCAACTCCAATTACGCTTGCCTCGATAATACCAGGAAAAGTATATAATAATTCCTCAATTTCTCGGGGATAGATATTTTCGCCATTTGAAATAATTAGGTCTTTCAGCCTGTCGACAATATAAAAATAACCCTCGGAATCTTGATATGCCAAATCGCCAGTATAAAGCCAACCGTCTTTAATCGCCTGCGAAGTTTTCTGCAGGTAGATTGAAATATCCCTGCATAAACTTATCCGCAAAGTTTTTAGCACATAAATTGTAAGTAGCAATCGTTGTAGCTGATTTATCCATTATATCACCTTTGATCATTCAGAAACCCTGTCTTCGCAAATACGAAAAACAGGGCTTGTTACTAATAATATAGTATTCACTATTTGTTATAGTTTTCCTGCTACATAACTCCCCATTGGCGGCGATATTCAAGATATATTTGGTACTCCCGGTCAGAAAAACCTTGTTCTGCTAGCATTCGCTTAGCTGCTACAGCCTCAACTGCTTCTGAATCGGCATAAATGTAGTCCTTTTTCACTGTAAAAGTAAACCCGGCAGCAGCCAGTACTTCCATCATACCGGCTATCCGTTCAGCCCGGTGTGACAGCACCCTACCGTAATATCTGACATCTTCAGGCCGGGGTTCATTGCCTATCAGACTAGTTTTTGCTTGCCCAATATCTGTAAGATTCAAGATTACCCGTGTTGTATAATTAACCATTATTTAACTCCCAGCCAGTAGTCAACAAATAAGATATTCGAGAGTATATAGCCTAGAGGAACATTGATAACTACACCGATAGCAAAAGCTGCCAGCGGTTTCCAGCCAAACGAAGTAAGTTCCTTAATGCGGGTAGTAAGACCTATGCACAGGAAAGTCCAGGTGAAGGTCCAACCACGCAATGATTTGATCGGCCCAATAACTTCTTTGGTAAATGTAGCACCAAGTTTAGGGTCAAGACAAGCAATAACCAGGGTGGTAAAAATTGATGCGGCAAAAAAACCGATGATAAACTTAGGGAATCGCCGCCAGATCTCACTAGTGCTCACCCGGCTGGCTTCAGCCACATTCTTATTTTCCCAGCGTGTCACCGATAAGAAAGCAACTAATAGGGCCCAGATGCCGACAAACATATCCCGGCCAACTACTTTCATCAACGTAAATGTTTTTACTGCCCGCTCGTCCGCCATAGCCTCGGCTGCCGCAAAGCCAGCCGCATCAGCAAATTCTGATGTGCCAATCCAAGCGCCGGCCGGTCCGGGAGCTAACCCCAGCGACTTAGCCGCAACCGGCAGCAGGAATATCATGGCCACTGCCCAAATTATAACCATAGAGATGGAAATCGAAACATGTTCTTTTTCCGCCCGGCATGCACCACCAATTGCAATTGACGCTGAAACACCGCAGATTGAACCGCCCGCAGCCAAAGTGGCGCCAAACCGGGGATCAAGGCCAAATAGCCGGGTAGCGGCAAAATATATAACGGTAAAAGTTGTGACAGCAACAATGGTCGCTTGCATAACTGCCAGCGGGCCGGCCTGCATTATAACAGTAAACGGCAAAGTAGCGCCCATAAGCACAATGCCTGTTTTTACATAAAACTCGGTTCTTAAACCTGACTGGAACCACTGTGGCAGCTTAACCATGTTACTAATAATCATACCGGTAAGTAGTGCCAATAGCGGCGTTTCCAGTTGCCAATCTTTGATAAATTTATTTGAACCTAATATTGTAACAATTACCGAAAGTATAAATAATACCGAAAAACTTGCCAGATAGTTAGTTGACCGATATCCTAAAATACGGCCGGCACCAGTGAATGCAACAGCAAAAAAACCAAATAGATAGGCAATACCTGCTAAATTATTGGACAAATACCCGACAATTTTGCCGAAATCAGTTGACCAGCCGGGAATGTTAATGGCCATAGTCGAAAGTAGCTTAGCAGAACCATTATAAAACGCAGCTGTGCTGATCAAAATTAGTCCTAATGCAATGATAACGGCCCAATAGTCTTCTTTTTTAAACCATGTGTCAATATGGGTTCTAGTCGCCATTTTTTCACTCCTCTTTACATTAAATATTAATCCTAAAAATAAATTCCTGAACTATCACTTTCCATTCAGCCCTTCAGATAAAAGGGATAAAAATAAAAAGGCCAAGGTCCCCCTTTACGGGAGATATCCTTAGCCTTTGGTCTTTCCAATCAGCTATTATTTAACTATGTGTTTACGATATTAGCACAGCTCCAAAGTGTTGTCAATGAATTTTTATCCATATCCAATCCGCTGCAAACCAAACCCCAGTTGAGACTGGCGCTATCGTCCAGTAACGCAAACGGCGTATTTTATAGTCGGAAAAAACTAGATCCAAGTATATATAATTTATCATTAACGTTGCAATAAAATTGTCTCAAATAGTCAAAGCTTAAATTCGCTCAAATTAGACGAAAAACAGCATTGTTTGGCGGTTTTACTATATTCGTCCTGGTATTTCACGAAAAAACTCCTTATAATAGAGTTAGAGCAGGTAACCCTGTCCATAGTCTCTAAAATAAGGAGCCAATACATGGACAAGGATATCACAAAAACCACACTTTTTAAAGCCTTTGAAGCATTCCCGTACGAAAAATTTAAACAAATTTGTCTTGATGCCGGATGTGATCGCTATGTCAAGAAGTCCAAAACCTTAAAACTGTTGTACCTTATGGTTATTGCTCAGTTTTTGGGTGAAGAATCCCTCCATTCCATCGCAAACCTCGTTACCGGCGACAAACGCATCCATGAAGTACTGCATCTTACCTCAATTAGTGCATCAACCCTGTCCCGTCGTCTAAGGAGCATCAATTTTGGGAAACCACTTTTTCCATGGTCAAAATTTCGGTCTGGCAACGTGCAAAAAACCGAAACCCCGGTTCTTTAAGTTATCAACTTAATGTCATCGATTCAAGCACAATAACACTTTGCCTTACGCGGTTTCTATGGGCTGACTTCCGAAAGACCAAAGGCGGCATAAAGCTCCATCAGAGTATTGTAGTTCACGAAGGCAATACTTACCCGGATCACGCTGTTCTTACTACAGCCCGAAAAGCCGACAAAAACGTCATGGATGAGCTGATCGTTACTGCGGACAACGTTTTAAACGTCTTCGACCGGGGCTATGTTGATTATGCAAAATGGGATGTCTATTGCCAAAATAATATTCGCTTCGTTTCCCGATTGAAGGGCAATGCCAACATTGAAGTGCTTGAGGAAACCAGCAATACCGGCGGCGGAGGTCTTAAAGAACGGATTGTTATTTTAGGCTGCCGATATATCACTCAGATGGCCCACCCGCTAAGATTAATAGAAACCCATGATCAAAATGGCAACCTGGTAACAATAGTGACGAACGACATGACTTTACCAGTTAAAGAGATCAGTGACATATATCGGCTCAGATGGCAAATCGAACTGTTTTTCAAATGGATAAAACAGCACCTGGTGATAAAGAAGTTCTACGGAACCAGCCCTAATGCCGTGTTTAGCCAGATATGGATTGCTTTAATCGGATATTGTTTACTAAAAGACTTGCAAGAGCAACTGCCAAAAAAGCGCTCCATGTTGGATGTACTCCGGGCGGTGAAAACATTTCTGTTTCAACATTTTAGCGAAATGATAGTCGCGTTAAGCCGGGGACCGACAAAGACCAGCAGAGGCCGAAAACCATCAATTCGGGATGAAATCGCCGATATACTGCAAGAAATCGACTTAAAAGGCACACAGGTACTTGATGCAGTAAACGTGGAGGAAATGTACTTATAATCGTATTGCGGCCAAAGGAATAATGTAAAAATGTGGATAAAGGGTTACCTTTATTCCAGCGTTTTTACATAATCCAGGAGAGGAACCAAGACAGAATATTCAAAACAATTTCTGGAGTGACACTAGTTCCCTTAGCGTAAAATTTAGGCTTGACAAGCTTGATTTAATTTAATGCAACGCTAATGATTGGCACTCAAATCTAACTCTCGCGCCACTTCGGCTACCGGTCTTCCGCTTTCTTTAACCCGCTTAACAGCCATTAACTTATATTCTTTATCAAATATTTTCACTCGTGAACCCCTCCCGTGTTTATATTATACTACACGTTCGTAGTGTCCATAAAATCGCGGTAGGGTCAATACTGGAACAAACAAAAACGTCTGAATTTAAAAACCTTTACCGAAGCCGGGCCAAGATTGAACGCAAAGTGGCCCATGTAATGAACCGTGGGATGCGTAAATCCCGCTATATTGGACGCGAAAAGACGCTAATACAATTGGCGTATAAGGCGGCCGGGGTCAATCTCAAACGCATCTTCCAATGCACCAAGGGGGACGTGTCTAAATTTGACAGTTTAACAAAGGCAATGGGGATATAACGGCAACAATAGGAGCCAGGATCATTGGTTTTTCTAAGAAAATACTACTACATATCAACAACAACGTAATTTTTTAAAATTGTCGATGATTTTGTGAGCAATTGTCAGCGGATTTTACAACAGATTCCTAGAGGAGATTCCTACTGACTTGATCTAAACAGTCGATATGTTTCCACATACGTATCCCCTTGAGTGCTCATCTCACACTCAAGCGCTTTAATGCGTTGATATTACTAGTTTTTACCGTCTTACAAGTTTCATGACCGCTTCTGCGTGCCTTGAGGATACAATAAGTATGTCGTACCAGTCTGGTACCCCCTTGGTGGCAGGGTATATTTCCAAAACCATAGCCTGTTGCAGGCTTTTTTCGCTTGCTTAGTGGCTGCATTTTGCGTTACAAAAAAGTAAATTGTAAGCAATAAAACCTTCAAAAAGCATGTAGACCACTTGAAGGCTTTATTCGTTACAATTACCCATTCTTATCGTCTTTTTCTGATTCCTCAATGACATCAGCAATAAGTCGAGAGAAATCAACAGCGTTCTTTTCTGTAATAACGGGCTTTCCTGTATCTGCTTCAATTTCTTTGCGTGCATTTCCAGCAATTCGACCGCCACGCTGTGCTACTTGTCGATTTTCTTCGAAGGTTTGTGGGTCTGTTGCCTTGGAAATTTCGGTTGTAGTGGCTTCAGCAAGCATGTTCAGAACCAGTTCCAATGTTGACATATTGTCCCGAAGATTTTCCTTTTTTAGCCCTTTAAGTTTTTTATACTGGCGAGTCGTCATGCCAGACCACGCTTTGGTAATCTCATCAGTCAGAATAGCATATTCTTGTCCCCGTTTTATTCCACGTTCATCCCATTCATCGGTCAGTTCTTTGCGTACTTGAATTGCCTGTAATCGTTGGTTAATCCACTCGCGGGAATATCCTTTTTTTAAGTACGTAGCAAGAGCACGATCGATGGTGAGTTCTGGATCGATGGTTTCCTCTATCCGCTCACGTCCAACCTGAGCAAGCCACATTTTGAATGGTTCGGCTTTTGGTGACGGAATGGACTGTATAATGCGCAACAGCTGTTCAGTGTCAGCCACATCCGTTTCTCGTCGTTTACCATCCTCTGCAATCATTTTCAACTGCCTACAATTTGTAGTCAGTTGATTTCCTTCTTTTTTCATTCGTGTTTTCAAAACACTCCAGTATTTCGCAGCTGAACGCTGCGTCGGCTGGTCAGTCAGAATGGCTACTACATCTACTACAGAAAAGTACCATTGTTCTTTTTCTTCATCCCAAGCTGTACGAATGCGCTTATCTTCAAATAGTTGAATCTCGTTATTTTTATCCATAATATGTTCTCCATCATTGATTTTTAATGCATTTGTATTACAAGGAAAAGGTCATGTTATTACCCTTTATTCAATATACTTCCGACTTGGTAAGGCACAGTTCCAGAAGGAATAACACTTGAAGCTGCTTCCGTATATGTCATCTGGTCATCAAAAAAGATATGTGCACCAAATGCTTTTAATACTTCTGTTTTAGATATACCACCTAAAAAGAAAGCTTCATCAATACATACATCCCATGCACGCAAAGTCCGGACAACCCGCTCATGTGAAGGCGCATTACGTGCAGTTACAAGTGCCGTTCTAATATTGAGATCAGTGTCTTGAATATTTTTCTGGATTTCTGCAATTGTTTTAAGAAATTTTGCAAAAGGACCTTCACTCATAGGGTTTTTCGCATTCAGCTCTTCATTTGCAGCAAATGCTTCAAGTCCTTTTTGTTTGTATATTGCTTCAGATTCTTCAGAAAAAAGTACAGCATCACCATCAAATGCAATCCTAATCTCTCTAACACTGTCTCCTATATTGTAATCTGGAATGTTATTTGTTAAAAGTGTTGCTGCGGGTACTTTTCTGTTAATTGCGGCTTGCGCGTCATAGGGATTTGCCGTCAAGAACAAGTCTATTTTAAGCGCTTCAAGGTATGGTGCTAAATCACCACCACCTGTAAATATTCCTCTTGAAATGTCAAGGTTATAATTCTTAATTGAATTAAAAACGCGAAGACTGGTATTGACGCTGTTTCTTGACATTATGATTACTTCAATTTTATGATTAAGTTTATCAATGCTGTTAAGCTTAAGCAACGCAGAAACCAAAGAATAAGCAGCACCAGGAATTAAAATATCATCTTCATGCTCTATTTGGTATTTTTCATATTCAGCCCGACCTTTTTTCTCAAAGATCTCATTTTCCTGCTCAAGTTTGAATATCGCACGTGTAGTAACAGCAATCTTGAGTTTTTCAGAAATATCATATGGCATACATAATACCCTCTCCAAAATCAATGCACTAATTTATTCAAATATTCTCAAAGCTAAATGCTAAACACTAATAGCAAAATCCTCATTATAAAGATTCACAACTTCATATACCTTTTCCAAATAATCTTCTCTGGTGGTTGCTCCGTCGGTAAAATGGTCGTAAAGCCATTCAATGCCTCCGCGCATATATTGATGGAATAGTTCTAAGTTTTCAGCTAATTTTTCAGGTTGTTCATCTTGTCTGAAAGCGCGATCAATTTTTTCATCGCTGGACAACTCTGTAGAGTTATCCGCAAGCAGTACAAGTCGAAAAGCAAAATCAAGATCTGCCTGGTGATTGATTATTTGCGATGCCAAAATACTATACGTATCATTTGAAGAATTATCTTCAGCAGCTTTCTTGTTGTATGCCAATCCTATTAAAGGTGCAATAGCATAAATATCGACGGCTGTATTTATTATGCCTGCAGCTTTTGCTGTCTTATCAAGCCTATTTGTTGTTGCACTTAAAAAACGTATATATGTAGCATGCTTGCCTTTGAGTTCATAGTCATTATTAAACATTACATAATCCTCCTTATGACCGAATTGGTATCGGAGTTGTTAATTTTCTCAATAAAATAACTACATCCGATTTTATCCTCTAAGGCAGGTCTTGCATACTCCCAATCTTTCTGCATAACCATTAAAATAACTTGCTCTGCAATTTCTGGAATGATTTTGGAGATATTGTTTATATGGATTTCGTCTGCATTAGAGAACGGGGCATCCATAACAAGAGGATATGGCTCAGTATTAAAGGGAATGTCCTCATCTTCTGTGACACCGTTTCCTTTGTGAGCTTTTTGTCTTGCTAAATCGACCAAACCAGAAATAAAAGAAAAGTTTTTAACAGCTTCTAGGCCCTTACTCTCGTCCGTTTTCACTTCGTCATTATCCAAAAGTGTCATTAATACAATTTGATAACGGTCATTAATGGTAACGTGACGTTTTCCGTGATACATCTTTGCAAAAATGTTGTTTACGCTTTCCAGCAAGCGCTCCTTTACTTCCTTTTCCTGCTTGTCATAACCGGCTTTTAACCATTCATATATCGCTTTTGCATAAGCGATACATTTTCTTAACCTCTCGTTTTTATCCGATACTATGGTCAATCGTTCAATAGTTTTTTCGATTTCGGCTATTTCTTTTTCTGTAGCACCGATATCGGAAGAAATCTTCAAGAGCAGCTCTCTCTTGTCTTTTAAAGTTTTCTCGTTTTTCTGATAGTCCTGCTCAATCTTAGCAACATCAATGTTGCCTTGAATTTTAGCACTAACATTTTTTAATTCGTCCGTCTTTTCGCCCAAAAAATTTCTGTTGTTGCGATATTCTGTGTGATTTTCCAGAATAGTTTCACAAAAGCTTTGGGCTTCCTTCAAATAACGCTTATATGTATCCTTGGTAGTGTGCAGAATAGTACCTAAATGTTGGGGTGGCAGCAAGCTCTGCTCAAACAATATGTTCTCTCTTGCCCCTTCGTTTTTGCTCAGATCACAGCCACATATGCATTTTTTCCTTTCCAATATAAAGTCAATGGCTGCTGAACGCATATGAGGAATGCCCTCACCGCTATATTTTGCTTCATCAATAACCTTAAGAGCGCGATGAATGAGGGGCGTAGCAAAGAATTTCATTGCTCCCGCTGTAAAATCCTTGACGATGCGGCTTTCGGTATTCTCAATATTCTTAGTGATTTGAACAATATCTTTTTCAAGTGAAAGTTTTTTGTCCTGATTATGCTTCTCATCTTTGTTTGCGAGTATTTGAGCGGAAAGCTCCTCTTTTCTTCTTTCATAGTACTCTATTTCATCTTTTACTTCATTTTTCCTTTTATTTAGTGTATCTAACCTTGTCTGGGCATCGGTAAGGTCATTCTTTAGCTTATTATTTTTTTGATCGCTACCAACGTCAAGTTCTTTACTGAATTTTGCAGTGACAGAGGAAGCCTTATTAGGATCTAATCTGTCTTTTGCTTCACCGACAACATCTAAGCCCATCAAACCTCTGACAGCCGCCACGACATCACCGCGATTGTTAATATCTGCTATGCGCTCACCATCAAAGAAAAAATAATCCGATAATGCCTCTGGTAAAATCTTATTTATGGTGTTTTCACATTCATAAGAGGGGACAGCTTGTTGTTCACCATTATCTTCCTTATATTGGATTTTCAACACAGATTTTTCTGCCTTGATTTTATCGGCATCGGATTTAGTAAACTTCTGTGTTCTTCGTATGGTAAACTCCTTATCCTCATGAATTAAGACAATTTCAACGTACACCTCTTGGGAAGTATATAGATCCATCGCCTTTGCTACTTCAATGTTTAGAACATCACGGGACTTAAAGTTTACCTTTTCATATAGGCACCACTCAAACGCCTGAATTAGCGTGGTCTTTCCACTTGTGTTGACACCCAGGATAACAGTTACATTTTTCTCTTTATCAGTAGAAAAGAGAATCGGCGGTTGCTCTCCTTTGTATTGACGGAAGTTATTTAACGCGATACTCTTAATTATCATTTTTATCAACCTCCGCTTCAATCAGTTTCCGGATTCGCTCAACCATTTCATTATCCTTATATTTTTTAGTCTTGTGGTTTTCTCTCTCCATGTGATAAATCCGATTTTTCAGCATCTTTAAGCTATCCGGGTTAAGCTCAAGCTTTTTATCATTATTAGATTCCATAATCTTTACCCCCTATATAGTTCAGCTTATAAAAATCATCAATTTTTTCCTGCAATTTCGCCGTATCGGATGAGTTTTCCGCTAAGCTCGCAAAATCTTCCATTCTTTCGTATTCACGCCTTATCAAGGAGTACTCGCTGTTAAGATACTCACTGCCATGCATCGGCTCGTCGATATTTCTTGGTAAGGTAATAAAGTCATATATCCTTGCAAACGGCTTGTTTGGAGCTTTTCTCAATACCCTGCCGCGCCGCTGTATATATTCCTTTGGATTGGTGCTGCTTGCGAGAATAAACGCTGTTCTTATTCCGGGGATATTAACACCTTCATCCAGGCATCGAATAGCAACTAAAGCCTGAAGCATTGTACCATCTGCGAAATTCTCTTTTATCATTTCACGCTCTGCCGCATTTTCTTCTGAGGTAAACTTTGAAACCCTCATGCCCAATTTGTTTCCAAGCATATCAACAACTATCTCGATTTGCCGCTTTTCTTCTTCATCAACCTTGCCTTCAATATAGCTACTGTTCTCCACAGTTGTAGCGCCGCAGTAAACTAAAATTTGATTTTCCGTTACATACCGCTCTTTTATGATTTCATAAAGCGCTTTCAGTTTGTTCCTGGCTCCGGCAATAATCCTCGCTCTTTTTATCAGCAGTGTCTCGGCAAGCTTCGGCATAGGCTCGTCTTTTTTTGAGTTCTGCAATATCTTTATAATTTTTTCGGTAAGCTCATTATAGGCTTCAAGCTCATCGTCATCGAGATATATCGGAATTGGGTGATAGTAATAAGGGGTAAGCTTATCTTCTTTAATCGCCCGTGCTAGAGAATATTCGATACACTTGTTGCCAAAATAATCTTTCAATTTTTGTGTGCCTTCATCATCGTGATGTCGTTCTAAAGTTGCAGATAATGCCAAGCGATACTTAAATACTTCTTTCATGCACTCAAGCTGCTTTTTAGCGCCGAAATTATGTGCTTCATCGACAACTAAGCAAACATTCCCCTTTAGCTTATCGATTTCCTTTTGCATAATTTCAGATGCAAAAGTAGCGTTGGTTGTGACAACACAGAAATTTTTTATAACGCCCAGCTTAAAATCGCTGATCAAGGATTTGTATTTTTTCTTCCAGTCATATCCTGAATAGCAAATAAGAGGCTTGATCCCAAAAGCCTTAATATCTGTTACCCATTGCTCGACAAGATGCTGATATGGACAGACAATGAATACCCCAAGATTAGATTTTACTTTATTACACAAAACCTCTAACGCACCGAGCGCGGTATAGGTTTTTCCTGTTCCGGTTGCCATATCGAAGATACCACGATAATTTTCATTCTCCCATGAAATTATGGCATCAATCTGATAATCGTAAAACTTCACATAATCGGGTTTACTTATCCAGCAGGTACTTGGTTTCCGTGAAATATAAACATAATCACCAAACTCTTCTCTGACTACGTCAATTACCGGACTTCTGCGATACCGCTTGATAATTTCTTCTTTAACATTAGGAAAATCTATGGTGACAATACTTGGCTCAGTATTATTCCATATTGCAGTAAACGCATTTTCTTTTGAGGTTACTCGGTCTTTTTCATCAAGCCAGGAGCAAAACACATCTATGGCTTCGTAGTTCATTGTCATAGCCGTAGCCGACTCGTTCATAGATCCGGAAAAAGCGACTTTGTTACCCTCTGAGTCTGCGATGATCCCCATTTTCTCGTGGTACATTCCAATTTCGCCATTTTGTTCGGTTAACGCTATTTTTATATCCAGGAAGCCATCAGCAATTAAGTTTGCCAAGAGATTAAGACGTTCCTGCTCCATTTCTGTGTTTACGCCATGAAGCTCCCGAAGCAAAGCATTTTCAATAATTTTCTCTCTTAATTCATACCCTTTTTTTATGGCTTCAACATCTTCATCGGAAAGGTGAGGGGAAGCGACAAGCTGGATAGTCCCTCCGTTTTTAACCAGCCCTAAAATTCCCTTTGAAATCTCAGCCAGAGCAGAGGACGAGAAAAAGCCAACTGCCCTTTTATATGTAACAGCTTGTTTTAGTAAAGGGATATAGAAATCCTTTGCTACATTGTCTATTAAAGAGCGGTATTCACTTTTCAATTCAACATCTCTTAAGCTCACGGGCCTACCTCCAAAATCCCTATTTATAGTCTGACAACATAGGAAACAAGGCTCCGTTCACAAAATGATAGTACTTTCGCAAAGCGTTTGAAATGTTTCCATTTGTGTCTTTCATTTCGGCCTTTATTTTTAGCAAGGATTCATACATTCTTCTATCGTCCGATACAATATAGTCAAGCGAAGTTTTAAAGTGCCGTTCAATCATCCGTGCCTTATTCACTCTTGACCGCACAGCCTTGACTTTGCTGACTATTTTATCATCTTCAAGCAAATATTTCTCAAATTCTTCTTCTCTCACTTCATATCACCCCTAACCGTTTTCGCAAATAAATTCCAAGGCTTGTCTAAGCTTTGCAAAGTCATCTTCAGTATTGAAGTAGCTTACACTAAATCTGACTGTCCCAGCAGGAAAAGTGCCTAAAAATCTATGCGCTAATGGCGCACAGTGAAGTCCTGTTCTAACCTCGACACCCTGTTGACTCAGTATCTGTCCGATATTATCGCTGCTATAGCTATCAAAGACACAGGATACGACGCCAACTGTATCCGCAACATCGGCAGGAGTGATAATTCTGATGTTATCAAATTCACTTAAAACAGCTATTAGCTTACTATGGTTTTCTTTTTCTTTCGCATAGATGCGATGAATTCCTGTTTTCTTTATCCAACTCAAAGCCGCATACAGTCCTGCTATTGCCATTATGTTTTGACTGCCAACCTCGTATCTTTCTGGAATTGTGTCAGGCACATTTGGATTAGCAGAATCAAACCCAGCACCGCCATAAATAAGAGGCTTAGGCTTGATATCTCCATTGCATATAAACCCTGCAATGCCAAAGGTGGCATATAAGGTCTTATGGCCGGCAAAAACCACAAAATCATATAAATTACTGCTCAAATCCGTATCGATAAGGCCTGCAGTCTGGCACATATCAATTACATTTATCGAGCCGTACTGGTGCGACATTGTGCAAATCTCGGTTATAGGCGCTATCACACCACATACGTTACTCGCATGACTTATAATTACGATATTAGGTTTGTTCTCCGCAAACTGATATTTAATCTTCTCTAAATCATAGGTTAGATTCTTTTCGTTTACGGACAAGGTAATGATATTTAGTTTATATAATCCCTGCAGATAGTTGATTACCCTTGTAACCGCATTATGCTCAAAGGGTGAGATATAGATGTTATAGTTATCTGTTATGGGAAGTCCCTGCAAAATAACGTTGATTGCTTCCGTTGCCGACGGGGTAAATACTACTTTTTTGGCAGGACAGTGAAACAGCTCCAACAACAGATTTCGCGTATCTTGAGTGAGTTTACTCGTGGAGTTATTTTGTCCACGGCCGGAGTTAAGTCCCGACTCACGATAAAATTTATCTACAAAGCTATACACTTCTTCCGGCTTCGGGAAAGTGGTAGCAGCATTATTAAAGTAAGCTGTTTTATCCAAATGTCAGATTCCTCCCTTGCACATCTTTTCAATAAACTCCATTAGGATTTGTCTTTTTTCTTGTTCCGAAATCGACTGACCCATTTCATCGAGAGCTGTGGCTATCTCGTTGTAAAGGAGCCTTCCTTTGTCACTGTAGGTTGTCTTGTCAAACGACTTAACTACCTCTTTGCCATCCTCCCCGATAAACGATATTTTGTAACTGTTTGCGCTTACTGCAGAATTATTAATTTGTGCAGCGGTTTTGTCATATTCTAAAACTGATTTTTTAATCTGCTCCAATTCTGCTGTAAATTCAGCAATCGTATCTACCGTCCAATCGTCAATTCGCAGATCGGTAACTGCTTTTGCAAGCCTTTCTATGAATGTATTTTCATCATTACCAATACTACTCATGAGTTGCAATACCTTATGTTCTTCATTAGGAAATAAGTAGCTCAGCGTAGTAGGCTTCAATCTTTCAATAAAATCTTTGATAATGGACGTCAATGTAACATTATCAGCTTGGCCGGTCTTGAAAGTGTCTTTAACATCATTTATCAGATGTTTGATAAGTTCGCTTTTGGCGCGATCAAAGGTAGATTTTGCACTTTTAATATTGTCAACGATGTCGACAGTAAATTCTTTAAAACCAAAAATTTCAAACAGCTTCTCGAACAAATACTCTCTTGCGTTGATATCAGTCTGCTTTAGGCTCCCGATAAATTTGACCTGTGCAGACGATATTTTTTCAGGAGAAACGCCTTTTCCTTTGTAGTTAGTCTTTAACTCCTTGGCATACTTAGGCAGGCTCATGTACCAGCGTGACATAGCTGACACAACATAAGTAAATGTGTTATAATCCTTTTCTTTTGAAATAATATAGTCTGAAAATAGGGCTTCCAGGCTGTTAATGTAGGTTGACTTATCCTCATTCCAATCCTCCATAAATGCAGTAAAAGCCTTAGGATTTTCATTGATACTATTTAAAAGATCCGCCGTAATTTTAACTTCTTCGTTTCTGTTCTTGATAACAAGATACTTTTTGAAGAAATGAAGAACAACTGCAATATAGATGGGTATAACCCCTTTTTTTATGCCATAACCGAATTCTGGTAGAGTCAATCTATCGTACAAATCTTTGAAATTTCGTCCCCCGTTTGCATTGGCTCCATTGAAAAACTCTTGAATCACGCGTAGGGTATTTGCCATTTTCTCATCTTCAGGTGTAAGCGTTAAAACAGGCTTCACCTGTTCGTTTGAGAGAATGCCAGTCTGTATCAAGGTACTTCTCATAAATGAAACGTCCTGGCCTGTTCCGGTAAGCCCTAAATTCACATTCAGCTCGTTTTCAAGTAGACCAGAAATAAGCTTACTTCTGCTGTTAATTGCCACAGTCGGTAAACTGTCCTTATTTATGGATTCGTTATTGATAATAGGGGTGTTTGGATAAGTTTCTGCACAAATTTCCGAGAGTTTGGCAGAGATTTGTGCCTTTCTCTTAAACGGCTGTTTTTCTCCGTTCCAATAATACTCGGCTTCTCCTGTTTCCGGTCGGGTAAAGCTTAAAATATATTTGCCGATAACTTCTTCTAAATCCTCGATATAAATGTCATATTCATCAGAGAGAAGCTCATCATCAGAAGCCATGTCCTTCAGGATAGTAACGGCATTAAACTCAAAAGCTATTTTTTCAATATCCATAAAGCGTACAGGTAGTACAAAAATGATTCTATTGTGGTTACAGTTGCCGCTTTTGATAGCATTTCTGACTTGTTCAATTTCTTCACTGCTACGAGGAATAATTGCATACACTACGCCATCTGCGCTTAGGTTCTCAATCTTTCTTCCCCAATCTGTAACAGAGAAAAACTCCAAGCTGTCAATAAAGGTGAAATCGAAGTATCGTGTGATCTCCATTTCATCATTATAGGCAGTAGGATACATATAGCTGTCAAAAGAGAATTTGTTCAGGATGTCCTTTACGCTCAAAGTCTGCCTGGTCTTTTCAATAACATTCTGAATCTCAGCACTAATGTCAACGCCAGAGCTTTCCTTGATTTTTAGATAGCCGTTGCTTCTTTTGAGATAAATAATGCACTCTTTTTCGATAAGCTCAGCAAGTACATCATCAATAACCTTAACATCGGAAACGCTGTCTCTAAAGGTGTCTATGATTATGTCTTTTATTGGGGACAGTTTTTCAAACTGTTCCACAATGTAGATGAGCGAAATGGTCTTTACAATTTTTGTGGCAAGGGAGCCCTCGTCGAGCTTTTGAAGTACCTTTGATGTGGTTTCATAAAGCTTGTGAATTTCACTTGTATAAGGCTCTTTTCGTAAAAGCGGCTCAAAGTAATCATACACATAATCAGGGGTAAGCATGGGAAAATCACCCTTCGCATCTTCTAAAAATGCGGATAGAGTGTACTTGTTATCCGATGATAAAAATGTAAACAACGTTCTCTCATTCTGCGCTACCTTTTCGGAGAGCCTTGGGAGGATGAAGGTTGAAATCGGGTGCAGCGGATAGCAGCCCATAACTGCAGTCTGAGCTGTGGTATCATCATTCTTTTCGAGTATACCGTTTGCCTTAAAACGTTCAATCAAGCTTTTAAAGCGTGTTTCATTCTTTTGGCAGTAATCAGCCCAATAGTCCTCATCTTTCTTTATAACGGCAGAGATGATCTCATACATCTGAGAAAAGTTGTTATGCAGATTAATATGCTTAAACCTACCAGAAACACCTCTCCAACCGTCAACCTTATCCTTTGGTAGGTTTTTATCAATGTAGTTTGCAATATCCTTATGAGAAATCAGCATCAGGTGCATTTGCTTGTCGCCGCTGCGGTCACACTTTTCCGCAAAATCTTGCAGCAGCTTTATGTCACTGATCGTAGTATTGGCAATGCTTGCCTCCAGATATTTGCTGAATTCATCATAAATGATGTATACACCGTTAAAGCCTTCGTCCTTTAGTTTGTCAACGACCTTCTCATAAAGCTCCACTACATCAAAGCCGAGAAAAGGGTTAAAAGCACTACCGGATGTGAGGGTCGGATACAGGTTATTAAACTTTTCATACGCACTCACATCGTATTCTTTTAAGGAAACGATAAAGTCATTGATCGGTACATTAAGTTCTGAAATAAATTTCTTGTATGTATCCTGGTAATAATTATTCCAAAGTTCTATAGTGTTGACCGCAGCCTTGAAGTTAGTTTCAGGCATTAGATTTGTCAAGTTTTCGTTTTTTAAAGCTGTTTGCAATGCGCTCAAAAACGATTGCGTGATACTTGTGCTGCTTCCACTGACAATAATTGGGAGCATTTTTTTGTTGCTGTTTATGTAGTCTGTAATAAACCCATACAGTTTCGGATTATGTTCCTTTATTTTACTCAAAAGTACTTCGAACAAAGCTATGTCTTTCTTAAAAAGAAGTGACATGAGCATAAGTACGATATGCGATTTTCCTCTGCCATATGCTCCAATCAATATTCTTGCTCGGCCTCTGTCCGGCACACTGGTGCTAAGCATAACATCCTCAATGACGTCAATAGATGACATCGTAGGAATAAAGCTTTTTACTTTATTTTCATTATTTAAATCATATGCGATATTGATGGATGTTTGAAAGCCCTTCTCCACCCATATTTTCTCACCAATCATACTCTATCTCCATTCTTAGAGGGTCTGTTTATCTGTTGATTGCAACATAGTATTCTCTGACACACCCTAAAAAGTCAATTTTTCTTTCAATGTCTATATAGTCAAGCCCGGCTGTTCGGATAACCTTGATGTAACCCATAAGTTCGAGTTTATTAAGCAAGCTGGTAAGCGTAATGATATCAAGGTTAAACACTTTGCCAGCGTTACACTTATCGTTTTGAATAGATGATATCTTTATTTGATCTTCTCCTTTAGCTTGATCAACGATAACCGCAAGAACTACAAGCGGATGTATGCTGTCAAGCTTAGGTACACTTTTTTTATATATCTTTGTTTTTTTATTTGCAATGTCCACAAGCGATAACTCGCCGAGAGGACAATCAATATTGCTTTCAGGATGTACCTTGCCAGGATTTGATTTAATTCTGGGTACATAAGTGCTGATAATACAGTTAAAATCATCATCTAAGGAACGGTCAGAGACCTCTGACTCGTTCAGCATAATGTACGTATTGAGCTGCTTTACAAAATCATCCCTAGTAAACTCGTTGCGATTGAACTCATTAAAAAAGTAATACCATGCTGTTGCATCAGGTTCGTTAGTTGCTAACTTATAATGCAGAAACCACAGCGTACCGATTTCTTCGATGTATCTGTCGTTCTCATAGACAATTTCACCGAAAGGAGTAAGGGTTTGGTATTTTTTCCCCTGAGGTGGCTCGGCAGTAAGCCCGACAGCTTGTAGCCAATACCGCAGGGACTTAACCATATTTGCACCCATGCCTAAAATATCCATAGGATTTCCATTGTCACCCATAAAGACTGTTCGGTCACGGACAACATTTTTCATTCCTTTGTATAGCCAGCCTTTTCGTATGAAAAAGGTATCATGTGCTCTAAATCTCATAATTACTCCTCCAAAACCTCGAAAGTCACTTATATCATAATAGTTCAAGGAGCCTACTAAACAGTTGCGCTGTAGCAATTGCATCACCTTTAGCTGAATGACGCCCATTTACTTTTATATCAAAATATCTAAATGCTTGAGTAGAACTTGAAATATCATTAGTAATTTTCCCGCTATAATATAAACTTCTCAACAATGTGTATGTATCAATAATTCGGTGGGAAAAAATCTGATCAAAAGAACGTCCATTCTTTTTCAAAAACACCTTTAAAAAATTCACATCAAATTGTGTATTGTGCCCTGCCAAAGGAATTAGGAGGTTCTCACTAAAATGTTGTTTGCAAAAATTAAGGATTAATTCTATTGCCTTTTTGGGATGCACTGCAAGTTGCTCATGTTCTTGCATATTGAATTTATTAATATTTTGTGCTGTTGATGTTACAATATAATTCCTGTGCCTAATAAAGACTTCTGTACTATCAATAATCTCTCTATCATTTCCCCATACTACCAACCCAACTGATAGTAATGAATGCTTATTACAATCAATGCCACCTGTTTCCGTATCGATAAATAGGAGCTTTTCTCCAATATTATTTTTCATCTATATATTCCTTCCATTCGTATGAATTGTTTTCAATGGCTTCTAGTTCACTGTTGATGTATTGATATAACTCGCCTTGATTGGTTACTTGTATCGCAGGAACCGTGGATTTGTCTTTTTTATGGTTAAAGAAAGACATAATTCCTATATTATCAGTTAGATAATAAGTGCTTTGAAAACAACCACGATATAAAAAAACGCTTGCTCCCATATCCTTTTTAAACCGATCGTAGCTTTCCCTGATTTTTTGTTTGACTTCTTCAGAATTAATTTCGAAACGTAACGCTAATTCGTTTAGGATTGCAGTATCATTAAAATCAGGTAAAAATACAATTAAGTTTTTTTTCTCTTTTGCGAAATTACCTAGTAAACTTCGATGGCTTTCTCGCCATGTATTTGCATAGGTTACTGCGATTTTTAAATTTCTTGTATTTTCAAGTAATGGTTTCCAACTAATATCTTGAAAATCTAAGTATATATGTGCAACACCCGATTTTGAGATATTAGAAGATATATGTGCCAAATCAAGGATTTCTTTTGCGAAAGTCTTTTTGGCGGCAAATTCCCAGACCGCAACAACTATTGCCGAAGTTTCGATTGCTCCTAAAAGTAGAATGATCTGTTGCTTCCAAACACTATTACTAATCCAATAATAGTCAACTAACCCCATTCCAAGGAATGCGATAATCACTATTATTAAAGCAATCAATAAGACCTTATGACTTAATCTTGCACTTTCTTCTTTCATTTTTATCCTCCAAAGCATTCATTAAGGATATCAAGATTGAATTATTCTTTCGTTTTTAAATACTTATCCATCAAACAGCCTCCGTCGAGGTATTTTGCCGTAACACACATCTTGCAACGCTTACACTTGCTATCACTGATACGGTACTCTTCGCCGCCAATTGAAATGGCGCCGAACCTGCACAGCGATTCGCATTTTAAACATTTGCGGCAAGCATTAAACTTCCTCACCTGATATCCGACCATTCTTTGCAGATCATCATGCTTTGCTACATTCATTGTCTTGATTTTTACTGCATAATCATATCCGTCCTGCGAAAAAGGCTGAACAGATAAAATTGGCACATTGGTTTTTATATCCAAAACAATGGTTTCATTTATAAGCTTTCGCCCAAGTTCCTTGGCAATCTTACCAAATGGAGTCAGTAAATTCAAAAAGCTATCATCAATCGGACGGTTAAGCTTATATACCTTTGCGTTGTCCTCAGTTGTGCAGTTCGTAAATTTAATTTTAACGTCTTCCGAGGCAGCAATACCATTACCGCCCTGACGAGCTTTCCACTTACCACTGTCAACATAGACTTCGGCATCAGGCTTACCAATCTTAACAGCGAAATCTATCAAAAACTTACGCCATTTCTTAGCCTGCTCCGGCATATAGATCCGGGACAAAAACTGCGCTCTTTCATTATTGTTCGGACAACACCAGCATCCCACCCGATCATAGCCGAGCCTATAAGCATCGTTGAAATTAATGCCTTCACCCAATATGTAGAGCCAAACGTCGATATCTTTCCAATGAAAAATTGGGGATGCAACCTTTTGCTTTTGTATCTTTACTGACTCGGCATTGTTCTCTACTCGGTTATATTTACTGCGGCTTACGGATTCGTTTTTGCGAATACCGTAAAAAGTTAAAATATCCACGTCACGATACAGACTATTTAGTACACGAGTAATAGGCCCTGTCTTAAACATAGAACAGCACCAGCGGAGCATACGGGCAGGGGGGCCAATGTCCTTACAAACCTCATAAAAGTCTTGTTCCTTGTTTCTTGCCGTTTTAAATATGGCTTTGGGATTGTTTTCCCTAAATCGCTTAGCATATTCGATGGTCAGCGGAAACTCAAGGGTAGTATCGCCGAAGATATGTACTAAGCTCGGATTACTTAAAGCTCGCACAGTTAAATCGGCAGTAACAGTTGAATCCTTGCCACCTGAAAACGAGATTACTATATTCTCACTTGGGTATGCTTTAGCTGTGTCCCTAATAAACTCTGTCGCCTCATCAAAAATGTAATGCAATCTTTCAGTGTTTGCTTTTATAAACTTCTCTATAGCTTGATTGAAAAAGTCGTAGTGGTTTTGAGCTTTGTATTTTTCGAGCTGTTCCACAATTTGGGCGGCAGAACGCTTTTTATATGCACTTATTGGGATTATTTTCGATTCACCGTCAATGTAATAACGATTATCTGCAGCCCAAACGGTTTTATTTATGTATTCAAGCGGCTTTGCGGTTAGTATTTCAATCAACATCCGTTCTTCAGGGAATACTGGGCGTAAATCTGCACATAAATATGAGGTTTCTTTACCGCATAGAGGACAAATGTTTTTATCAATTCTGTTTGCTGATTTTATGATCGGCGTCTTGCAGTCGTTGCACCAATAAATCATGATAGGGATATCCCGTTCAGTGGCGTTACCGCAAATCTCACAGGTTTCGCTATTCGTTTCCCTGCTACAACTCTTGCACCACATAACAAAACACCCCCTTAATTCCTCTATTTTATCAGGTTTACTGTCCCCTATGATGGACAGCAGAGCAAATGAAATATTAATCTTTTTCGTACTTTAAAATATCCCCGACACTGCATTCGAATAATTCACAAAGCTTATTGAGCGTTTCGTAATCAACCCGCTCCATCTTGTCGTGGTATAGGTTTGAGATTGTAGTTCTGGCAAGCCCTGTTTTCTCATGCACATCTTTTATTTTGTATCTTTTCTCACCCATCAGCACGGATAATCTGCAATGTATCGACATCACACGCGCTCCTTATACAAAATCACAAGGAATATTATAACAGATATTCGTCGAAAAATAAATAGATATGGATACATTTTTAAACCATATCTGTATAAAATCTTTATTCTCAATAAATACATCTATCATAAATCTGCCCACACTAAAACCCTCAGCTAACTGAGGATTTTAGTCTAAACAGTTTCTATCTTCAGGCAGGAACAGCCTCTCGCAGCCGTTCCCGCCCTGTGTTAATCAAAGTATGAAACCCGCTGGTTCATCACGATTCCGGATTTGAATTGGATCTCTATCAGATCGTCCTTGACGGCCTTGACGCTCTGCAGGAGCCTCCTGACCAGGTCGTTGTCAAACTCCCTGACCTCGAGGCTGGTTTTCTTCAGGCAGGCGTCCATATCGTCAAGCCTCTGCTGAAAATTGGCCGCCATTTTCTGTTCCCGCACCATCTTGTTGATTAGCAGAAAAAAGTAACCAATCCCGGGCGTAATTTTGCTGATTAGATCAGATATAAATTATTTTACATCCGTTTCAATTTGCTATTGCAATTAATGTAATTTTCACATTCATACAGCAAGGGAAGCGGATCTTTTATGCCAATCTTTCATTCGTTTAATCTTTCGCCTGCTCAGTATTGTGAGCAATTTAAGAGCCTTGTCATTCCCCGGCCAAAGTGTTGTCCGTTTTGTCAATCCATCCAATCTTTCCATCGTCACGGAGTGTACTGGCCTTATGTCCTGGACGGCCAGCAAGAGCAGCAGTATGTTCCTGTCCCCAGGTTTTTATGCCGGGTATGCCGCCATACGTTATCAATATTACCTACCTTTGTCATACCGTTTTTTCAGTATTCTGTCCCGGCTAGCCTATCCTCTTTGCGGACCTGGTTTTCGAAAAAAGCCGACACTCAGAATGTCCCTGTGGCATGCCTGCGGTTCTGGCGACAACGGTTTTATCAGAATTTGAGCCGGATTGAACTGTTTTTCCGCTCTCGGGGAGCCCCGGATGTGATCCCTACAGATCAAAAAGAAAAAGCCATAAAACTACTTTGCATGGTTAGCTCCCTCCCCAAGGCAGAAACGTTTTCGCAAACGTTTCAAGACCACTGCAAACGTCATTTTATGGCACGTTCATTGTACCACGTTTGACGCCTTAATGGAATACCGCCCCATCCCACAGAGCTTTTTTCTTGTTGTTTTTCTTACCTTGGTTTAAAATGGCTTCGTATAAAGGTTAGCCGGCTAGCCTCCACATTTTTTTACAGGAGGTTCAGTCCTTTGACAAATCAAGAACGAGAACAAGTTGCTTTATTTCGCTATGGCATCATTGCGCCGCTGCTCAATCAACAGGCAGCATTCGGCCCTTGACGCCTGTCCGCTCGACGTGTTTATGGCCCAGGCCCACAAGCTTCGGACTGTGTCTGATCCGGCAAGCCTTGATCCTTTGTTTTTCAAGCGAGTGTTTCGCAAGGTCAATCCTGACGCGACGATCTCGTTGAATAACCGTTTGTACGAAGTGCCTCCCAGATATGTGGGGCAGAAGATTGAGGTGCGGTTTGACCCGGCAGCTGCCGATTGTCTCTATAGTTATGAAAATGACTATTGTGTAGCTGCGGCTCGTCCGGTGTCTTTTACCGATAACGCCAGGGCCAAACGCAATCGGGAGACACAACAGATACCGCCTATTTCGTTTGAAAGCTTGTTTTCTGGCCAACAGAAGGGGGGCTGAATATGTATCTGGGTTTTTATTCCCTCACAGCCGCTCCCTTTGGCAAAGAAATAGACAGCCGTCACTTGTTCGTCTCACCGGCGCTTTCGGAAGGCTTAGCACGCCTTGAGTATTTGAAAACGACCAGGGGGATCGGCCTCGTCACCGGCGAGGCCGGTTCCGGCAAAACATCGCTCTTAAGACGGTTTGCTCATAGTCTTAACCCGGCACTTTCTAAAGCTATTTATTTCCCTTTGTCAACATTGACCGTGATGGATTTTTACCGGGGGCTGGCTACCTGTTTGGGCGAAGAGCCGAAATTCCGTAAGGTCGATTTATTTGCCCAGATTCAGACCGCCATTTTGACGTTGTTTCAAAACAAGCGCATTACGCCGGTGTTGATTTTGGATGAAATGCATAGGGCTTCCAACGCCTTTCTTAATGACATTAGCCTGTTATTTAACTTTGCAATGGACTCGGAAAATCCGTTTGTGCTGGTGCTGTCAGGTTTGCCTCATCTGGCTGACCGCCGAAAACTGGTTCACAACCAGCCGCTGCTGCAGAGGATTATCCTTCGCTATCATGTACAGCCCCTCGGCAAGAAAGATGTCCGGCTATATCTTGAGCATCATCGCAAGCGGGCTGGAGCAAATTATGAGATTTTTACACCCCCAGCGGTAGAGGCTATTGCTTCCCGATCCAGGGGATTGCCGAGAATGATCAACAATTTGGCAACTCCTTCACTGCTCTATGGCTATGCCAAGCAACTCAGGACGATTGACGAAGAAACAGTGTTTGCCATTGCGCCGGAGGCCGGCGCTTGATGCCGTATACTCCGCTTACTCCCAAGGTGAGCGGAGTATTTATTTACAATCCCTGTTATTGTGCTTTGCACAATGTCGCTTCTACGCGCAAATACAATCTGCAACCCGGAATTTCGATCCGTCTCGGTTGCAACTTACAACGCATTTGCGCCTGATTTTATCCTGCAAAATAATGGTGGTTTTATTTTGCAAATTGACAGTGATTAACAGCTCACCGGTGCTCTCCAGCGTGTTCACGCCCTCTTTCTCGAAAAAGACGGCGATGTTCTTTTCCTTGAGCTTTCGTATGTTCTGGAGACTGTCCACCGTGTTTCTGGCAAAGCGGCTGACCGACTTGGTGATGATCATGTCGATTTTTCCGGCCATGCAGTCCTCGATCATGGCGTTGAAGTCATCACGCTTTTTGGTGTTTGTGGCGCTCTTGCCGTCATCGGCGTAGATTCCGGCGAGCTTCCAGTTGGGATTGCTCTTTATTTTCTCGGTATAGTAGGAAGCCTGGGCCTCGTAGCTGGTTTCCTGCTGCTCCAGCGTGGTGCTGACGCGGCAGTATGCCGCCACCCGCAGGGCTTTGAACTGGGACTTTATGCTCCTGTCATACTCCGGCTTGGACGGTATGACGGATATGCTTTTCTTTTTAGCTGTCGCTGTCTGCATCATTGCTTCTCCTTCCTTGGTTTAGTATGCGGCTTCCATGGTTAATCCGTTTATAAATTCAAGCACCAGCCGATGGGCGGCGTAGACCGTGATTTGCTTTATCACCGTCAGAAACAGCTCCTCATCGAATTCCGCGAGAGGCTGTCTGCCTGAAAACGCCCGCTTCATCTTCCCGGTGTTATATTCGGCGTCATCGATCCTTGCCGTTTTATAAAAGGCTTGTGCCCGCTTAGTCAGGACCACCCGTAAAACGGGTGGCTTGCTTACGCCCTATAAGGGCAGAGTACTAGCTGAGTCTCAAGACTCACTGAAAAAGTCCACCAACCGCATAACCTTTTCAGTCAGCCCCTAAAGGGGCTCTTTTTATGACTTTTTCACGGGCTCACCCGTAAACGGGTCTGTCAACTCCTTCAAACTTAACTGGTCGGCAATTATATCTTCTTGTAACTGCTCACGGATATATTTGGCTATTGCCTCTTTGTTTCGTCCCACCGTATCCACAAAATATCCTTTGCACCAGAAATGTCTGTTTCCATACTTATATTTCAAATTCGCATGCTTATCAAATATCATTAGCGAACTTTTCCCTTTTAAGTATCCCACAAAAGACGCCACACTGATTTTCGGTGGTATACTTACTAGCATGTGAATATGGTCGGGGCAAGCGTTGGCCTCTAGAATTTCCACGCCTTTGTACTCACAGAGCTTCCTTAGGATTACACCTATATCCGATTTTATTTTTCCATATATCGCCTGTCTACGATATTTTGGTGCAAATACTATATGATATTTACACCGCCATTTACTATGTGCTAAACTCTTAGTATCATCCATTGGATGCGCCTCCTTTGTTCAGAGTTATGCGGTCGGCAAACCTGCATTTATTCTATCAAAGGAGGCTGTTTTTTTCGACGTATAGCTATAAGCTTTTTGGAACCACATGCATAGCATGTGGTATTCTGCTTACGCAAAAATACCCTCCAAACCCGTAAGTCCGGAGGGCTTCGAATATTAATTCAGGCATGGAGACAGACCCACCAAACTCACGTTTTTTTTATTTGGCGGGTACCGCCTTTCGATATTGAACTGTTATAATGAAAGAAAAACCTGCCGCAAAAGGGCAGGTTTAGTACGCGACTCCACATGGCGGCCAGGCTATCATAATGCGTCGGCATCGTAGACCCTATGGCTTTGCGTCCTTGCCTTTCGGCAAGTTTGCCCTTAACTTATTTTTAGCATATTTAATTTTCTTCACATAAAATAGATAATCATAATCTTCTGATTGGGAAAAATAAATACAATTGTCCGTTTTCTTCAGGACAATTATAATCAAATACAGCACCTGCTAATTTAATATTATTATTGTCCATGTAATTTAAAACATAAGAAAAGGCTTCTTTATATCCCTTATCAACCTTGATATAAAGATACTCAAACGCGGGAACCGTCCACTTTACCCAGGTATCGGGTGCTTCAACATCATCCATGACCTCTGCTCCCGCTAAATATAATCCTTTTGAAAAATTCTCCTCCCAAGGCTTAAAGCTTCTTGAAAAATCACTCATTAATCCCCAAATGCCTAGAATATTTCCCTTTTCATCCTTCTTTGCCAGACATTCAATCTCATTAAAGTGGTTATTGGCATTTTCCCATAACTTATTTACAAAACCATTTCCATCATTCGTTGAACCTTCTTTACCAATTACTGCAAAAGAACTTTTAATACATTTTTTGATTTCGGTATTCATTTCTTTCTCCTATCTGAATTAATTTATTGAGTACAGACTATGTAAATAATACTTTAACATTTTTATTTTGCCGCAGGACAAATAAATCTTTTTATAAGCTTGTTTCCTTTCTTAACCTGTGCAATGCCCATGAAAAACTGATAAAGCACATGACCGCAAGTAAAAGAAAGACGAGGATAATATCGCGAGTAACGATATTTCCCTGTAAAATCAAGGCTCGTAAAGCATTGATTACATGAGTGAACGGGTTTAGATTCACCGCAATTGCCAATCCCCCGGATAATGTCTCTGCCGGAAACAATGCCGTGCTCAGAAAAAAGACCGGCAGGACAATCGCGTTCATCACGGTTTCATAAACGACTTCATTTGGCAGGCAAAGGCTGATCGCATAAGTCAATCCGGCCAAAAAGAATGCCGTCATAAATACAAGCAAAACCATTAAAAGCAATCCCATAAATCCCGAAGCGATTTTTACCGAGAAGAACAGGCTGACAATACACATAATGGCAACTTCGAGAAAAGTGCATAAAACCGCTTCCAATACTTGGCCGAGTACAATCGAGCTTCTTTGAACCGGGGCAATCAATACCCGGTAAAAGCTGCCGTCCGTTTTCATCAGATAATTCATAATGCCGCCGCTGCTGCAAGCTCCGAAACTTACCAGTACAATAAGTCCGGGGAGAATAAATGCCGTATAGTTTTCAATTCCGATACCCTGCATGGACTGTCCGGCAACGGCACTATATAAAACCAGCCAGAGCATGGGCTGTAAAATCGTAATCACAATGGTAAAAGCGTTGTGGAAGCGCCACTTTATATTGCGCTGGAGTAGAGTAAAAACGCTCATTGGCAGACCTCCTTTCCATTTTCGCCTGTCAGTCTGATAAAAACATCTTCCAAGGTGGGCTGCATGATTTCTATACCCAGGAAAGGAATCCTGTGATCCAACAGCCAACGGTTTGCTTTTTCTAAATCGGCATGACCGTTTTTTGAACCGGTGATAATCTTATCATGGCGTAAATCTGTTTCTTCCAGAGCAACAACGCTTTTTAACGGTTCAAAACAGCTTTTTGCTTCTTCTTTTGACGCAAAGCTGATTTTCAGCATATCCTGCCGCAGATATTCGCGGAGAGCATGAGGCGTGCCTTGAATAACCTCTTTCCCGTTTTTCATAATGCAGACGGTATCGCTTAACTGGTCGGCTTCCTCTAAGTAGTGGGTTGTCAGAAAAATCGTGGTTCCAAAATCGTTTTTGATTTTTTTCATCATGTCCCACATCGCCATGCGGGATTGAATGTCCATGCCAACGGTCGGCTCGTCCAGGAATAACACTTTCGGATTTGACATCATATTGAGCGCAATATCAAGCCGCCTTCTTACCCCACCGGAATAAGAGGAAACAGGGTATTTCAAATATCGTTCCAATCCAAAACAGGCAATCAATGCTTCCATACGTTTTTGCGCTTCCGCTTTTGGTACCTTGTAGAGCTTGCTTTGAAACATCATGTTTTCCGTAAGAGATAGATGCGTATCAATCGATGTCCGCTGTGCGACGCAGGAAATTTGGGTGCGGATTGCGGCTGCTTCACGGTAAGCATCTTTTCCAAACATGATTACGCTGCCGGATGTCGGGCGCAGATATGTGGTCAGTACATTGATAAGGGTTGATTTTCCCGCGCCGTTTTGCCCTAAGAGGGAGAAAATTTCCCCTTCATTCACCGTCAAAGTAAGGCCGTCTAACGCCTGCACACCATTCTTATATTTTTTTATCAGATTTTCGACACGGATAGCTGTCATCTTATTCCTCCTTAATCGGGAACAAAATCTCCGTGATATATTGAGCCGGGTTCCCCTTCAGTAGCATTCCCGGCCCCTTGATGAAAACCTCCCGGAACGGCGGCTGCAATTGCAGATTGTGTTCCGCAGCGTATTGGTCGATTGCTCCATAGGCTTTATACAGGGTTTCATAAGAACCGATATGCGTGACGCAAACGGCCTTGATACGGGGCATTTCTTTTACTTCAATCCCATTCCCGGCAGGCGTTTCCGAAGTCGGTACACATAGATCCATTTCTCCCATTTTTGTTTCCGGATTCATCACATAATAACAGAAAAACGGTGCGCCGTTTGTTTTTCCTCTGATAGACTTAAAAACATTTGGGAAAACCCTGTTTGCTTCGGTTGCAATTCCTTTGTAACGCAGAAAAGCAACGCGGATCGGTTCAATATCTCTGATTTCAATTTGGTATTCCATGAGTTTAATTCTCCTTTTCTTTTTTTACCGCAATCCACACCTCGGAGTGCCCCTCTTGCGGTCTTTCCTTACTGATCGGATAGACTTCAATATCCGGAAGTTCCGCGTAAGTATACCCGGAGAACGGGAGCCACTCTGTAAGAAAGCGTTTGAAAATGCTTTGGATAGACTCTTTGAAACGCCCGTCACACTCAAAAATTACCCAAGTGGCTGCCGGAATTTCATATTCAGACATTTCCGCAGGAACAGGTTTATCGGTTGCAGCCGCAATGTAATAATAGATTTCGCCGGGACCTTGGTATGCTGTAACTCCCAACACACCCTCCGGAGATTGGTTTGACAGCTTACAAATTTCCGTGAATTGGCTGCCTTGTAATACACTGTTCCAGAAAGGCGGGACAAGCTTTTGATTTTCGTCCATATCCTCTGTTAAGGGGATACGGATACCCACAATTCGCATGGCTTCTTTTTCTTCAATCCGATATGACATAGCACTACCTCCTGTGACTTTGACTGAAAACTTAATAGGGGGATACGCATTAAGCACACTTCCTTGTGACTTTGCGGAAGCGGGAGGAATTCCGTGAATACTCTGAAACGCCCTGTTAAATGATGTGGGGGAAGTATAGCCATATTTCAGCGCAACATCCAATACTCTTGTGTCCATAGACTGTAATTCAAACGCAGCCTGTGTCATTCTCCGGCGGCGAATATATTCAGACAACGGAATACCGGCCACGTAGGAAAACATCCGTTGAAAATAATAGGTTGAGCAACACGCAATCTTAGCTGCTTTCTCATAGGAAATCTCACCGTCTAAGTTGCTTTCAATATAATCTATGGCGTTGCTTAAGTTCTTCAACCACTCCATTTCTTCACCTCCTTGTAAAAATCATACGATAAAAAGTAAATTTATTCCTCTCTTTTGATGTCCTCTTTTGTAAACTTCACTTTATCGCAATAAAATTTTTATATCAACAAAATTCAATAACTGTATAAAAATAGTTACCAGTTGTTACTGCCAATCCATAACGTCCGGCAATAGACGAGTGTAAATGTCCAAAAGTTGGCGGTTTCACTGACCATAAAGGAATACTGACGGATTTCATGCATCCGCCAGTATTCCTTTCTTATGAGCTAATGAAATTCCAAAACTGCAGCCAGCGTCTTTAGGGCACAGGCAACAGTAGTTGCATCCACCGGATTCTCCATGGCATAGGTTAGTCTTTCGCTGTTGTAAAGAGTATCATCCAGCGAACTTAAATGGCAGCCAGCCCGATAATCGGGAAGGCAAGCAAACAGTCCCGAAGTGCATTTTCCGATTAAGACCCGCAGGCTGGAACGGCTGGCGATCAACACCTCATAATGACTGCCAAAACAGGTGATTTGCTTAATAAGTCCCTCCCAATCGTCCCGGTCACCCTCATCCCACTGATAAGAACAGTGAAAGCGCATCATGCCAACTCCCCCTGTATGACCAGCTTCACCATGTGATCATCGATAATCCTCCGTCCGTTTTGCGAGCCGTAAATAAGGCAATGCGTACACGCTTTGTTGACCAGCCGCGCCGCGCCGCCTGAATAGCGGAAAATTTCATCGATAGCTCCGTCTGAAAAGATGTCTCTGTCGGCGCCTGCATAGGTCAGGTGTCTTTTTATGTATTCCCCGACTTGCGCACGATCAAAGTGCGGCAGCTTGCACTGGATATCGATGCGCTGGCGAATAGCAGCATACGCCTGCAGCTTGAGTCTGTCCCATAGTTCGCTCTGCCCGACAAGGATTAAGGCCATGGGGCTTTGCGCATCCATTTTAAAGTTCAAGAGAAATCTTACTTCTTCCAGCATCTCCCTGTCTAAGAGGTGGGCTTCGTCTACCACCACTACGGGCACGAGGCCGTGAATGCCCCGCATCAGTTCAATCTCCCGGTGCAGTTGGCGTTTTGCGTCGCCGCGATAAAACTTGGCCTCGCAGCCCAATTGCTCAAGCATGCCTTTGTAAAAATGCCTGGGCGTCAGGCTGGAATCGGCCAGATACAATAGTTTAAACCGCGCAGGACTGAGAATATCCTGGAATCGGCGTATTGTCGTTGTTTTACCTGTACCGCAATCGCCGGTGATCACGGCGAACAACTGGCGCTCGGCGGCATATTCAAGTCTTGACAGCATTTCGTCATGCATAACGGAAGAATAGAGTTCTTGGGTGGGGATATCTCGCGAGAAAGGCGTCTTTTGAAATCCGTAGAACGCCTCAAACACTATGATCATTTCCCAGCCGCGCCGTCCGGTAAAACACGGCGGGAATTTGCTGCTGTCGACGCTCTTGGTTTTTATCGCTGGCTGCCGCTAAAAGTCTTGACGCATTGGCCGGCTGCGGCGATAGATGCGCCGGCAGCGCCAAGCGTTTACCGGTACGTTCGCCAATCACAAGTTGTTTGACTTTCCATGGCGTATGCCCTTGGTACTCCACCGTAAGTTCACTCGTGTCGGCAGGATCATAGACTACGTCCACCGTACAGCCGATAAAAGGAAGGCCGACCTCATACTTTTGGCCGGCAAAATTAATGCAGCCGGATTTGTCCACTTTGCGCTCTTCACAGTGCAAGAAGGCGTTGGCGACGACAACCGGATCAAGAAAGCGCAATGGCTTTCTATCGCTTTGATAGGCGGTTTGGGGACTTGTTTTTTCGCCCAATGCGGAATGAGGCTTATTTTGGTAACACTCATCAAGCCATACCCAAAATAGAGAATTGAGCTTGTCCAGTGTTTGCGGCTTCTCCAGCGCTGCCTCGGCAAGAAAACTATCCACCACCCGGTTGAATCGTTCAACTTTCCCGGTAGATTCAGGAGAATAGGGTTTGGCGAATAATAACCGGATGCCCAGCTTAGAGCAGGCTCTGGTCATCCACTTGGTCCGGTATTGTTTGCCGTTATCAAAGTAGACCGCCTCCGGGACGCCATATTTTAAAACGGCTTTACGAAAACAATCTTCAATGATGACCTTATCGAGCGTCGGATAAAATTCGCCATGTAAAACAAAGCGGGTTGCGTCGTCTATAAAGGTAACCAGATACACTTGTTTCTTGACGCTGTTCGGCCCAATGGGCAGGTAGGGCCCAAATTTAATATCTGAATGCCACAGACGGTTGCGATATTTTTGCTGAAAGCGGCGCGCCGCCACGCCTGATTGAGCATACAGCCGCATCGGGCGGGTGCTGTAGCCGCGTTCTGAAAGTTTCTCTTGCAGCGTACTGCGTTTAATTTGACCGGGAATAGCCCAGCCTTCCCATTCGAGAATCTGAATAAGCTGCGAAACACTGCGGCTTGGCACTTCCCGACGTAAGAGGATGGCTTGTTCGATAATCTCGGGGGAAATGGTTTCCCGATGCGCCCTTGCCCCTTTGCCCTTTGGGCGCAGCCCATTAAAGCCGTTGGCTTGGTACTGCGCCAAATAACGGCGCAAAGTACGTTCGGACAAACCCGTCTGTTCACAGATTTGCCACTTAATCTGCCGCGCCTTAGCCGCGTCCAGTCCTTCCGCCAAAAGCGGCGCAAGCATCTGAAGGCGCTCTGAGGCTATTGTTTCCGCTTTCTTTTGATCTTTCATGCTGTTCCCTCCTGTTTTGAAAGAAAGTTACAGCATGATTGTATATCCCTGCCAGCTTGGACAGAATGCAGAACGGGTATGTACCCATTGATTTGTATTGGCAACTGTTCGGACAACCCGCGCCAGCCAAGCGGGAGCATCGCCCACGTAATGCCAAATCCGTTGGAGCACGGACAAGGAAAGATCGGACGGGCCTCCCACAAAGCCATATCCAAACCGGATGCGAATGGATTCCAAACAGCCCGCAAAGTGTTCAGCGCGCTCGGCAAACCACTGACGCCAGCGCGTAATCGTCGATTCGTCTACCGCCACCGATAGGGGCAGTTCATTAGCAACGACTGGCTCAATGGCTTCGCCGGCATACCGTTTGTACGGAACCAAAAAATCCGGTAATTCATGATGAATCCGACCGCAACGACAGCATCTCAGACGCCGTATCACTACTACCTGGGGAAGACTCTGACTCGTTAAATACTTACGTCGCCGACTACCGATCACATTCAGGCGTTCACCACAACACGGACAGGGAATTTGCTCCATGCTCCTAACGAAAAATACCAAGCTTACTATTTTCAACGAGTTCATAATTTGTTACAATGATCATATCATCTAATTGGTGACGCCC
Organism: Sporomusaceae bacterium ACPt; assembly: GCA_041428575.1. GTDB lineage: Bacteria > Bacillota > Negativicutes > Sporomusales > Sporomusaceae > Sporomusa_D > Sporomusa_D carbonis. The sequence goes on along the minus strand of CP155570.1, from coordinate 1,048,176 downwards.
TTGGTACTACTGTTTGCGGCAGTAGTACATAAAAACAGGGGCGTCTTTTCCTTTTCCATGATATGGTCATTATATCCGTCAGCTTCTGGTCAGGCAATACCGTCAGCTTTTGGACTTTTTATTTCAGCGCCAACATTTACGTCCACTGACCTCTTGATTTAAATTAATATTTCGCATCTACATAATAAATGGTTAATGTCCAAGAATTTTTTTCGTTCAAACCAAAAACTAATTCTAAATTATCTTTTGCATACGCATAAAATATATAATCGGGTCTTGAATTATATTGAATTTGCTGCCACCCCTTACTTGCCAACTCTATATCATAGTATCTCTTCACCTCATCACTACTGATAGGATATGTATACTTACTAGATATCCATCTTTTAATAAATTTACGGTTTAATTCATAATAAACTGTTTTAGCTCCTTCGGGATGCTTAATTGCTTGATATTCTGCAACAATTCTTACTTCTCGTGCTTTTCCATCTTGATTATTATAAGCCATGTACCCACCTATAAAAATTACAGCAAATCCAATGCAGAATATCATCCATTTTTTCAAAAAGATACCTCCTGACATCTATTTATCATCATTAACGTTGCAATAAAATTGTCTCAAATAGTCAAAGCTTAAATTCGCTCAAATTAGACGAAAACAGCATTGTTTGGCGGTTTTACTATATTCGTCCTGGTATTTCACGAAAAAACTCCTTATAATAGAGTTAGAGCAGGTAACCCTGTCCATAGTCTCTAAAATAAGGAGCCAATACATGGACAAGGATATCACAAAAACCACACTTTTTAAAGCCTTTGAAGCATTCCCGTACGAAAAATTTAAACAAATTTGTCTTGATGCCGGATGTGATCGCTATGTCAAGAAGTCCAAAACCTTAAAACTGTTGTACCTTATGGTTATTGCTCAGTTTTTGGGTGAAGAATCCCTCCATTCCATCGCAAACCTCGTTACCGGCGACAAACGCATCCATGAAGTACTGCATCTTACCTCAATTAGTGCATCAACCCTGTCCCGTCGTCTAAGGAGCATCAATTTTGGGAAACCACTTTTTCCATGGTCAAAATTTCGGTCTGGCAACGTGCAAAAAACCGAAACCCCGGTTCTTTAAGTTATCAACTTAATGTCATCGATTCAAGCACAATAACACTTTGCCTTACGCGGTTTCTATGGGCTGACTTCCGAAAGACCAAAGGCGGCATAAAGCTCCATCAGAGTATTGTAGTTCACGAAGGCAATACTTACCCGGATCACGCTGTTCTTACTACAGCCCGAAAAGCCGACAAAAACGTCATGGATGAGCTGATCGTTACTGCGGACAACGTTTTAAACGTCTTCGACCGGGGCTATGTTGATTATGCAAAATGGGATGTCTATTGCCAAAATAATATTCGCTTCGTTTCCCGATTGAAGGGCAATGCCAACATTGAAGTGCTTGAGGAAACCAGCAATACCGGCGGCGGAGGTCTTAAAGAACGGATTGTTATTTTAGGCTGCCGATATATCACTCAGATGGCCCACCCGCTAAGATTAATAGAAACCCATGATCAAAATGGCAACCTGGTAACAATAGTGACGAACGACATGACTTTACCAGTTAAAGAGATCAGTGACATATATCGGCTCAGATGGCAAATCGAACTGTTTTTCAAATGGATAAAACAGCACCTGGTGATAAAGAAGTTCTACGGAACCAGCCCTAATGCCGTGTTTAGCCAGATATGGATTGCTTTAATCGGATATTGTTTACTAAAAGACTTGCAAGAGCAACTGCCAAAAAAGCGCTCCATGTTGGATGTACTCCGGGCGGTGAAAACATTTCTGTTTCAACATTTTAGCGAAATGATAGTCGCGTTAAGCCGGGGACCGACAAAGACCAGCAGAGGCCGAAAACCATCAATTCGGGATGAAATCGCCGATATACTGCAAGAAATCGACTTAAAAGGCACACAGGTACTTGATGTAGTAAACGTGGAGGAAATGTACTTATAATCGTATTGCGGCCAAAGGAATAATGTAAAAATGTGGATAAAGGGTTACCTTTATTCCAGCGTTTTTACATAATCCAGGAGAGGAACCAAGACAGAATATTCAAAACAATTTCTGGAGTGACACTAGTTCCCTTAGCGTAAAATTTAGGCTTGACAAGCTTGATTTAATTTAATGCAACGCTAATGATAATTTATATAAAAACCTAATCACACGTTAGCCACAATGCGTTATTCTAGTTTATAATAGTAATTGAGTTTAGCAACCATCTGTTAAAAATAGTAAATAAGTCTTTTACATTAAGGATCACTATTGGAGGACTGCAAATGCCAATTAAAATACCCAATAACCTGCCTGCTACTAACATTCTTGAAAGCGAAAATATATTTGTAATGTATGAAGATCGAGCATATACCCAGGATATCCGTCCTCTTAAAGTACTGCTTTTGAATCTAATGCCTACTAAAATTACCACCGAAACCCAATTTCTCCGGCTGCTGGGCAATACACCTTTGCAAGTGGAAGTTGACTTCATGTATACAGCTACATACGCGCCCACCCATACATCGCAAGAACACCTTATTAAGTTTTACGAAACATTTGACAAGGTACAATCCCGTAAATATGACGGCATGATCATAACCGGAGCACCTGTTGAGCATCTTCCTTTTGAGCAGGTAGCCTACTGGGACGAACTCTGCCAAATTATGGAATGGAGTAAAAGCCATGTCTACTCAACTCTCCATATTTGTTGGGGGGCCCAAGCCGGATTATACTACCATTATGGCATACCCAAGTATGATCTTCCGCAAAAAATGTTTGGGGTTTTCCCGCATAAAATAGACTCTGCCAACCGCGACAAACTTTTCCGGGGATTTGATGATATTTTCTATGTCCCCCACTCTAGGCATACGGAAATTAGACATAAAGACATTGAACAAATCCCTGAGCTGCGTATTCTCTCCGAATCAGACATTTCCGGCATTTATGCGGTAGGAGATGTGCAGGGTAAACAATTTTTTATCACCGGCCACTCTGAATATGATCCGCTTACGCTCAAATCCGAATACGATCGTGACGTTTCCCAAGGACTCCCCATTCAAATTCCGCAGAATTATTTTCCTAACGATGACCCTGCGCAATCCCCAATTGTTCTCTGGCGAAGTGCCGCCAACCTCCTCTTTGCTAACTGGCTCAACTATTATGTTTATCAGGAAACTCCGTTTGACCTCTCAAGATTATAAGGCTTCGTAAGTTTCAAAAAAACAAAAACCCCTTTCCAGGAAAGGGGCTAATTTTTTCATACCTTCCTCGTATCTTCCATTCTTGCTCCTACCGGAATTAATACTACTCAATTGGAATATTTGTCACTTAATCATTAAATTGTTCTTGGGACCAACATTAAGTCTTTCGTAAAGAATTGTAGGAATAGACGTCTTGTACAATAAATAAGCAATGATACTTCCCCCGACTGTACTGATAAGGAAAGGAGTAACGAAGAAAAAAGCCCCAACTTGTGAGCCAATAAAATATTTTGCTACAGGATAGGCCAGTAACGCTCCGAAAACTCCTGTACCGATAATTTCACCGATAATAGCTCCCCAGATATTATTGGTCTTTTTATATAACAGGCCGGCTAACGCTGCACCAATCATGCTTCCTGGAAAGGCTAAGAGCGACCCTGTGCCTAAAATGTTACGCAACAGTGCAATACCAAAGGCAGCAGAAACAGAATAGCGGGTGCCTAAAAGTACAGCAAGTAATATATTGATAACAGCCTGTAAAGGAAAACATTTAGAAACACCAATCGGGATATACACCAAATGGGCTGACAGCACGCCTACAGCCATAAACATCGCAGTATAGGCAAGTTTTCTCACCTGCATATAATCATCCCCCTAACTACAGTATTAGTTTATATGGTATTTATTGTATCTGTCAAACCCCTTTTTCTCACTACGTGTGGAAGATCCAACACAGCCAATCGTCTCACCCTCGTCGACAAGTAACGACGGGCATTTTCCGGTGAGTATGATTTGGCTTGGATAAACACTGCGATGACCGGAAACCAAATAGCTGATAAGACAGCTTACAGCCGCATAAGGAATAATATCGCTGCCAAACAATTCAGCAACCATAATCACTGCCGCCACCGGGGTGTTAACTGCTCCAGACAATAAAGCCGCCAAACCGATCACCGCATACACCGATATGTCCATACTTCCCAATAACTGACCAAACAAATTTCCTGCGGACGTTCCCACCACAATAATGGGGGTAATTATTCCCCCTGTTCCCCCACAACCGAGCGTAATGGCAGTCGCAACCGTCTTCCAGAAAAAAGCGCCAGGGGCAACAGAATCTCCGCTTACCCCTGATTCTAATAATTCCAAACCTAACCCCAAATACAGCGGACTGACAAAATACCCGATCAACGTAAGCGTGATACCGCCAACAAACGCCTTTAACGGCTTGGATAACCTTAGACCGCTAAAATATTGCTGGCACCAGCAGACTGTTTTGATAAAAAAAAGCGCTATCAAACCACAAACTATCCCCAATAGTATCGACTGAATGATAAGGTACACATTAGGCTCAATGCTGATATGCCGGTGCAGATAGGGTATCCCTGAAATGCAAGCGACATAATAGCCAACCAATCCTGCCACGAAGGCTGGATACAATGTATCATACAAGATTTTTCCGATAAACAATACTTCGACGCCAAAAATGGCTCCGGCAACAGGTGTACCAAAAACAACGGCAAAACCAGCACATAAGCCGCAAATGACAATTTTTCGGCAATCCTCGTCATTCGCCTTTAAGAATCGCCCCCAGGCCGAACCAAGTGTGGCTCCAATCTGAGCCCCAGGACCTTCCTTTCCGGCAGAACCGCCGGAGGCGATAGTAATGACGGTAGCAATCATTTTGACTGGCACTTCAGACAGCGGAAGATAACCACCGGCCCGCCGGTGAATGGCTTCAATCACTTTGTCACTTCCGCCTGAAACCCCGGGCGCCAGCCAGCATACCAGCAAACTGTTTAACAATAATGCAATCGGTATAAAGAAATAGTAACCGGGTTCTTGAGTCCAAACCGCAATGGCCCAAGCTAATAGTTTCAGAAATATCACTACGCCCATACCGGCAATAATGCCTGTTGTGATTCCGAAATAAGTCCATTTTAGGAGATAAACAAGCAGGTCTTTCTGTTCCAATGAACTCGCATTAAACCTAGACTGCAAGTTGTCCATCTTCATAATTACCACCAATAATGCGGGTATTGCCGTTTAGCCGCAAGGTTATTCACCACTATCCCGACTACCACTAAGATGCATATCCCTACACCAACCGGCATTATTGGAAACAACCAGTCTTGCTTAGTGACTACAGCAATTAATGCGGTTGCGCCAGCTGGCGGATGAACCGTTCTCGTCCCCACCATTACCGCCACCGCTAGCCCGACACTGAGCGCCGCCGTATACCAGTAAGCGCCGGCTAGCTGATAAATACATACCCCGATAACAGCGGAAAGCAGATGCCCGGCTATTGCGTTTCTCGGCTGAGCTAACGGAACAGAGGGAACACCGTAAATCAGGCATGCAGACGCTCCTAGTGAAGCTACCAGTACAGGAATTCCTTGCATAAAAGTAAGATATGTTACTGCGCCAATACCGGCAAATGACCCTACAAACGCCCAAAAACACTCTGATAGAGGCGGAGAAGCTATTCCACATTTACTAGCCGAACAAATTTTCTGGAAATATACTCCGTATGATGGAACGAAATATTCTTTACAAGTAACCATTTTTACTTTAAATTCTTTTTCCGGCAGACCGTTCACCATTTGTTCTCCTCCTTTGGATGCTAAAAATGGGAAATGCCGCTTTTACGGCATTTCCCGGAAAGACTATTTCTTTGTAACTAGCGGAACCAGACACGCCAGCGTAAATACCAAATACGACAGATTGATCAATGTGCTGTTATTGGTAATACCACCTTGATGCGCCAAGGCAAATCCTACCCAGAACGCCCAGAAAGCTGCATTCATTAATGGAGTACGATATTTCTTACCCCAAGGAACTGGCTTGGTAGCAACATTGGGATTGGTGTTAGGCACAGGATTTGTACTCATTACAATACCTCCTTTGTAAAATTCGCATTTCAACTGACCTAATGTAGATCCTTAAATAATATGTAGGCAAAAATCCATGCATTAATGCCCACAAGCAGCGAAATGATTATACAATAAGGTATCGTCCGGTTCATTACCTCGCTTTCGCGGCCTTCAAGACCAACAGTTGCCGAACCGATCAACACTTTCGACGGGGCAATGGAACAACCTACCGAACCGCCGACAGACTGAACAGCAGCCATGATAACGGAACTGATTCCCAATACCTTAGCCGTCTCATACTGCAATGCTCCGAACATTACGTTGGAGTTGGTGTTACTACCGGTAAGGAATGCTCCCAGCACACCGATATATGGTGAGAATACCGGGAACAGTGCGCCAGTTGAATTTGCAATACCCAGAGCAAGCAGCTTGGTCATGCCGGTATCGTTCATGATTAACGCCATCATAACCATGGTAGTGATACCAATACTGGTAGGAACACACTGAGAATAAGTGGCCTTAAGAGCTTCACCGGCAGACCCTGATCTCCACTTGCCGGCCAATTTAAATATGATAAAGCCGGCAAATGCGGCAGCAACCAACAGCGGCGCAGGATGAGAAAAAATATTAATTTTAGAATACATTTTCTCGGCCTTGACTGCGAAGCCAGCCGCAGTCGTTACCGCCGGATAATCAAGACCCCAGGTATACGGAGCAAAAATTTTCGCGATGTCTTTGATCTGAGTCATAATACACAACGCGATTAAGATATAGTACGGAGAAAACGCCATGTGGAATCCCATAGCAGGCGCTTCTTCCTGCCCTTTAGTTCCGTCAGACTCGTGGCGGTAGATAGTCTTGGCCAAAACAGCCATGGTACCACAGCCAAAAAGTCCCGGAATCAAAGTAGCTAATTGTGCTGCCCCGATCTTGTTCATAAACCAGCACATGAAAGCCATTACAGCACCGGTTATCAGCACTGCCGGCAGACCTCTCTTAACAGCCGCAAAACCGCCATAAATATGACATACGGCAATTCCGGTGGCAAAAATCGGAACAACAAACAAGGACGCCATCCAGGGACCGATAATTTCCCCCGGAATCTTGGTAACCAGTTGAATGGTGTAATAGGATGAACCCATCGACCCAAAAGTAATGGACCACGAGTGTCCTACCAAACAAGTAGCAGCAGCAACCGCCGGCGGGAATCCCATAACCAGCATAATGGGCGCCACAACCGCAACAGGCACGCCAAACCCGGCAATACCCTGCATAAAGCTGGCAAAACACCATGACATAAGTAAACATTGCAGTAATTTTTCTTCAGTTACCTTTACCATGGTATCACCGATTACCTTAACAGCACCGTTCTTCTCAACCAAGTTGTAGAGAAAAACTGCGCCCCAGATAATCAATAATACATACAGTGACATTGCCATCCCTTTACTATTGGCCAAAGCCAACAACCGCGAATCGCCTCCAAAAACAAATAACCCAATAATAACTGCCGTGAACCAGGATACGGCACCTGATTTCGGCGCGCCCCATTTAAATAGTAGTATAGTAGATAGCAAGACTAAGATAGGTAGGAAAGCTAATATCCAGTTCGTAAAGGTTAAGGCGACACCCTTATCCATACAACCGAGCCTCCTTCCAGCGTTCTTTGCCCATAAGCGGACAAGGACCTTTACAGATTAGTAAGTCCCTGGTTCCTTTTGTTCACGAAGGAACCAGGGACTAGTAATGAAATTGTTAAGAAATTACGCTGCCTTACTTAGCAGGCGGCAGGGGAACTTCCATACCAAGCTTTTGAGCACGGGCATTGACGAATTCTTGAATTGTGGCAACATGCTCAGGCTGAAGATGGGAGAAACGTTTTTGAGTTTGGAGATACTCATCAACCGGCTTGAGTTTCTTCGGCAAGGCTTGGAACTTCTTGTTTGCCCAATCGCCGTTTTCAACCTCATAAAGGTTCCACATGCCGGTCTCAACGGCAAGTTTGGCGATCTCAATTGTTTGGTCAGCCGGGAAGGACCAGCCTTTAGGACACGGAACATGCAGATGGATGAACGCCGGGCCGTCTTGTGCCAAAGCTTTACGGACTTTGTTCATAAGGTCTATCGGATAGCCTATGGAAGCGGTAGCGCCATACTTAAGGTACGGATGACCGCCAGCACAGAATATCGGCATCGGGTCTTTCAAATGATGCTTCTTAGCTTCGGGAATGGCCGGACCAGCCGGAGTAAACATAGTAGTCGCACCATACGGAGTGGACGGAGAAACCTGGATACCAGTGTTAGCATAGGACTCATTGTCATACATAACGCAGAGAACTTTATGTCCACGATAGAACATAGCTGACATAGCCTGGAGACCGATATCAGAGCAACCACCGTCACCGGCCATTACAATGATATTGGGGAACTCATCCTTAATTTTGCCTTTTGCGATCATCATCCTGAAAGCTTCAGCGATACCTGAGGCTACGGCGCCGCCGTTGGTGATTTGCGCATGAGTCCAAGGCACAGCCCAAGGACCGCAGGCATAACTGGTATTAGCAACATACATACAGCCAGTTGGACCAACAAAGATTGTATTTTTACCGGCAGCTTTGGCTACCAGACGATAACCGAGAGCCGGACCGCAACCCGCACAGGTACGGTGACCAGGAACATAAGTGTCCACTAAGTCAGTAGTCTGTGCAATTGACTTAATTAATTCAGCAACTGCCATCGTTTACTCCTCCTTATTATTTACTAGGGGCAGCTTCAGTTTTAGCAGCATTAATCTGGGAAGCGCCTTCATGATAGTCATTGAAGTTAACCCAGGTGCCGCTTTGAATGATCTTGCCGGCTGCCAGAGTTTGCTTCATCATTTCAGCCATAGCAAAGAACTCTTCATGAGTAATGGTCTCGCCGCCCAAACCGGAGGTAAAGCTTTGAATTATCGGCTTGCCGGGAACTTCAGACATAGCAGCTTTAACTTCAGTTGAAAGAACGCCGCCACCGCAAGGAGCGCCATAAGAAGTACCAGTATCAACAACGCCGGCAACCTTGAACTTCGGCAGAATTTGAGCAAGAGCTTCATCCGGGAACGGACGGAACCAACGAATTCTGCACATACCAATCTTATAGCCAGCCTCACGGAGATATTTGATAGCGCTGCGGCAGGTTACGGCATGAGCGCCTTGCAGCACATATACCATGTCAGCGTCTTCAGTCATATACTCTTCAACGAACGGAGCATATTTACGACCGAAGATTTTACCGAATTCTTCAGTTACCTCAACGATTTTTCCTTTAACTTTATTCATTACAACATGGCGGTCCCACTCAAGAGGAGGTCCCATTTCCGGCTCAATTTGCGGACCCATGATAACCGGATTGTTTACATCAAGACGGAACTTAGGATTGAACTTAGGCAAGAATTTATCAACTTGCTCTTGGTCAGGCATTTCATAATCTTGAGCAATGTGGGTTACGAAATAACCGTCCATAGCCACGATTTGCGGCAACATGATTTCAGGATCTTCGCCGATCCGGAAATACATTAAGCTGTTGTCCAGTGCTTCCTGAGCGTCTTGGGCCCAGCCATAGATCCAGCCGTTGTCACGGAGCGTCAGGCAGTCAGTGTGCTCAGAACCGAAGTCACCGGGAGGATCCAGAGTGCGGTCGCCGATAAGGGCCTGGATCGGACAACGGCTGCCGGCGATTGGAGAATAAGTTTCAAAAGCATAGGTAACACCTACACCGGAAGTACCGGTGGTAGCACGGGCGCCAGCCATGGAAGCGCCGTGAGCAATACTGAACTGAGCATGTTCGCCTTCACCATGAACCATTTCGCACTTCATAGTGCCATTAGCAATCCGTTTTGCTAATTCGGCCATGACCGCAGTATAAGGGCGGATAGGATAGGATGCTGAAACGTCGATATCAGCAAGCTGCCAAGCATCTGCAACCGCAGTTAAACCTGTACCTCTTTTCTTAATCGGCATCTTATTCACTCCTTATTCATCAAAATCAAGTTCAGGCACCCGGGCAATAGCCCCGACCGGGCATACGTTGCTGCAAATGCCGCAACCCTTGCAGTACTTAAGGTTAAAGCTGATTCCATCGTCCTTGGCCCAGTTAACGCAGGCATCTGGACAGTAAATATAGCAGGTTTTGCACTCGGTGCATTGACCTTTATCAACTACTGGACGGAGGAACCGCCAGTTACCGGTGACCATACCTTCGTTTTCGGTCTGAGGGGAAGGAACAATAGCCGCAAATGGCACTTGTTTATAAACTTTTGCCATGGTTACACCTCCTCGAATTTTACCAGAATCTACAGTTTAACGACTTGAACGGCATCCCAGCCTTGCTGAACAGCTTGTTTGTTTTCAGCAACTTTGAGCAGGGATTCCAATTTAACGATACCGCTGGCTTTCGCAACAGCAGCAGCTATAGCAGCGCCAACACCGGCGCCGATCTTAGTATCGTCGATACAACCTTCGGTACCGTCGAAGGTATGGAAAACGCCAGCGTTCAGCGCGTCAGCGTCGATAGCGGCAACAGCCTTTACTTTACTTACGTTTTCTTTCGGGGAAAGGTACTTAAGTAACTTGTTAACATCACGCTTGGTGTTAATTACAACAACACAGCCGTCTTTGCAGCCTTTCAGAATGTCGTTGCCTTTAACCAGTGTTTCTTCTGCTAACACAACAACATCGGGACGATAGTTTTCATACTCATAATAGGTCTCGATAGGCTCAGGGCTAACCCGAGCGTAGCTCTTTACCGGAACATTGATCCGGTCAGGCAGATCCACATAGTTGTCGAAGGATTGAACATACTTACCTTCGAGACTACCTGCCTTGGCAAGCAAGGTAGCAGTGTCACGAGCTTCTTTGGCTAAGGTTACACCCCTAGTCCATACAGTAACTTCCTGCATCTTGGCGTCAACAGCAACCGCCAGTGTCATTTTCTCTCCCCCTTTAAATATTTGAGATTTGACAACAGGTGACCGAACTTACCGTTCTTTGATCATCACCCCCGTCGACCCAAACAGGCCGTTATCTATTTATTACTTGCCGCAGACCATAGCCAAAGTCCTCATTTAACACCTTATAACCAGCAGACATTTCAGCTAAGCTCCGCGTTTGACTAACCAACCGTTTCAGGGCTGACATCGATGCGTGTTTGCATATGGCTTCAATATCAGAACCTGCCACACCATCTGTGGCCGCAGCCAAGTATTTCAAATCCACATCATCAGCCAAGGATAATTTGGCGGTATGAATCTTGAATATTTCCATACGCTCTTCTTTGTTCGGCAACGGCAGTTCAACTATAAAATCGAATCTTCCAGGCCGCATCAAGGCGGGATCAACCATATCAGGCCGGTTGGTGGCGGCGACTACAATCACGTTCGCCGAATCCATTAAGCTATCCAACTCCAATAACAACTGACTTACCAGCCGGTCTGCTCCACCCCGCTCTGCCGCGTTACGCACAGGAGCAAAGGCATCAATCTCGTCGAAAAAGAGGATACAAGGCGCAATTTGTTTAGCCCGCTTGAAAATCATCCGCAAACCTTTTTCTGCCTCGCCAATCCAGCGGGAGTTGAGGGTTGCACCATCTACCGATATAAAATGGGCACCACTAGAACCTGCCAATGCTTTTACAATGAGAGTCTTTCCTGTTCCCGGTCGTCCGGTAAGCATTATACCTTTGGGCATATTGTGCTGAGCCTGTTTAAACAGTTCAGGGTACTGGAGCGGCATTTCAACTAAAGACTTTAATTTATCTTTGATATCTGACATTCCCCCGACCTGTTCCCACTTGACATTAGGACGGTCGGAAAAGAACTCCCTGGTAGCCGTTGGTTCCACTTCCCGGAAGGCGGTATAAAAATCGTCCATGGTAACCTTTAGTTTGGCTAAATCATCGTCCCTGATTCCTGCCGTGAAATCAATTTCCGGCAGCAGTCTCCGGACGGCATTCATGCCGGCTTCCTTGCAGAGAATAGCCAAGTCGGCCCCCACGAACCCATGGGTCATATGGGCAAGTTTCTCAAGATCCACTGACTGATCAATTGACATTGACCGGGTATGTATTTTTAATATTCTTAATCTTCCAGACATATCAGGCGGATTAATTGAGAGTTCGCGGTCAAATCGTCCCGGGCGGCGAAGGGCCGGATCAACCATATCGGGTACATTAGTAGCGCCAATGACAATAACCTGCCCCCTGCTCTTTAAACCATCCATTAAGGCCAACAATTGCGCAACAACCCGTTTTTCCACGTCACCTATTACATCGGTCCGTTTTGGAGCGATGGCATCAATTTCGTCAATAAAGATGATCGCCGGAGCCCGCCGTTGAGCAGTCTCAAAAATCTCTCTCAGCCTTGCTTCGCTTTCTCCATAGAATTTATTGATAATCTCCGGACCATTAACATGAAGAAACGTTGCATTGGTTTCACTGGCTACCGCTCTGGCCATCAGCGTCTTGCCGGTGCCAGGCGGGCCATAAAGCAGTACTCCCTTAGGAGCATCCACTCCAAGCTGGAAAAATACTTCCTGATACTTTAGAGGTAGCTCAACCATCTCGCGTACGCGTTGGAGTTCTTTATCTAGCCCGCCTACATCCTCATAGGAAGCTCTATAGCTCCGGTCTTCTGATGCATCTGATTTAGTAACTTTAAGTTTTGTTGCCGCATTGATGAGTACCGGTCCCTGAGGCGCCGTACCGATAACAGTAAAGTACTGACTCCTGGCCCCCGCAAGACTAACCTTGACCCGGTCACCCGTAAAGACCGGCAATCCATTTAAGACTCGTTCCAAGTGCTTGATATCTTGGGCGTCACTAAAATCTATCGTAACGTCCAAAGGACTCAGAATAACCGTTTGTGCCGCTTGACGTACTGCTTTCTTCAAGGTTACCCGCTCGTCAATTCCTACACCGGCATTCTCTCTGATAATAGACTCCATTTGTACAATATTCTGATTTTTGAAATTAGCAAAACATGGGACTACTTTTGCCACTGTTGTTTTTCGGCCTTGGATTTCTACAATATCGCCCATAATGACTTCGAGTTTATCCATCTCTGCGTTATCAATCCGTACATATCCCTGACCGACATCTTCCGGCATAGCGTCCGCTACTCTAAAGGATAAAACAGTACTCACAATATGGTTATCCTCCTTTAGATAGTCGTCCTTCGTACTTCTTACAGTCTTAATTATAAAGTACATGCTTGAGTTTGCCTACTATATGGTAAATAAGGATATTTTTGTAAATATAGTTCATGACAAGCATAAAAAAAGACATTATGACAGCATCACTGACTGTCATAATGTCTATAGATTAATCAAAAGGAAAAAGAATCATCCTTTATATACTTATGCAGCGGCCTTCCTACCGGACCGTAAGATAAAATGCCTTTCAGCCACCCATTGTCACACAAATAGTTTAAATAACGCCGGACTGTCACTCGGGATATACCGACCAGCTTGGATATTTCCGAAGCACTAAAATATCCCGTCTGCTCTTTGACAATTGACAAAACCGATTCCAGAGTCGCTTTGTCTAAACCCTTAGGAATACTGTTTTTGAGTTCTTCCAGACTGCTCAAATGACTTTCAGTGGAAACCACTCCTTTTAGACAGTCAATATCCGTTTGGGTCAACTGCTGATTATTTCTGATTTGCTCAATATACTGCTGGTAGCTTTTTAAGGACTTTTTAAAGCGTTGAAAAGTAAACGGCTTTATGATGTAGTCAACGGCACCATATTGCATTCCTTGCTGGATAGTTTCTGTCCGATGGGCTGCCGTAACCAAAATAACATCGGTGTTCAGCCCCTCAGTCCGAACTCGCCGCAGAAGATCGATTCCGTTATCTCCCGGCATATAAACATCCAATATCACTAATTGCGGCCTTAGTTCTGAAATGATATTAAACCCCGTCTTTCCGTCAGCAGCCTGTCCTACTACCTTAAACCCCTTAACCTGGTTGATATATTGCCGGTGAAGTTCCAGTACCATAGGATCGTCTTCCACAATAATAACATCAATTCCCATCTCCCTGTCCCCCTTACATTTAGGTCTCCAGGTTCAACGTATTGGTATTGTTACCGTAAACGTGCTGCCTTGATTTTCGCGTGAATTAACTGCAATTTTGCCGCCACATACCTCCACCTCCTGTTTAACCAAAGCAAGTCCAACTCCCCGGTTACCACGTTTAGTAGAAAAACCTCGTTGATAAATCTTCCTTTTGTAGTTTTCAGGTATCCCGTTGCCTAAATCCTTTACCCTAATATTTAAATTTTTTTTCCCCTGAAAAATGTAAATATCAATGACTCTTCGTTCGGCAGGAAGGTTCGCAACCGCTTCCATAGCGTTGCTAATTAAATTGCCCAGTACGGTAACCATAGATAAACTGCGGAACGATTGCGGCAGAAAATCAAGCTTGCTGCGTGGATTGAGCCGAAGTGAAATACCTTGTTCACTTGATTGGCTAATTTTGCCAATAAGCAATCCCGCTGTAGCTTGGTCCTTAATACGCTTGACTATAAAGCTGACAAACTCTTGTTGGCTTTTATACATCAAGGTAATAAGGTCTAATACTTTGTCGTATTGTTTCATTTGGATCAGACCGGCTATCGTATGTAATTTGTTGGCAAATTCATGAGATTGGGCCCGCATGGAATCAAGCAGGCTTTTCAGGCCTACCAGTTCTTCCGCCAGTATTTTCACATCCTGTTTATCCCGAAATGTAGCAAGGGCCCCGATGACTTCATCATTTACTATAATAGGTACTCTGTTAGTAATTATAACCTTATCCCCGATTTCCTGCTCCTGGTCGTATTCGGCCTGACGGGTTTTCATTACAATTGGCAGGCGGGAATCAGGGATAACATCCCGGATATACTTGCCAATCAGATCCGGCCCGCGATTCAATAACCGTTGGCCTTCATTGTTTATCAGGTTGATGTAGCCATCAGGATTAATCGCGATAACTCCTTCCCGCATACATTGCATAATGGCTTGTTGTTGCTCAATAAGAATAGTTACCTCATGAATTCGTTGTTTCAACTTGGAGTCGGCATCGCCGTATAATTGAGCATTATGAACGGCGATGGCGGCATGATTGGCAAATGTTTCAAAAAGCTTCTGATCAAGCGGAGTAGATTTTCGGGCGCTACGAAACCCGATAATCAGCATTCCAATTAACAATTCTTGTAAGTACAATTTTATTGCTTTTACTTTGAGTAAGCCTTCCTGTTTGAAGGTACTAAGCATACGGTCAGACAGTAAATCCTCATAGTCTAGTTCGACCTGGTTGATCGAATATCCGATTGTTTCGGCAATAACAGACGAAGAATTGTAATGCTCCCACATTTTGGCAACCGACGGAATCATACCTTTGTCGACATCTACCAGCAATATACTGCCGCAATCTGCTTTAAACAGACGCATGGCGCTTGTCACGATAAAATCCAATACTTCATGAAGGTTAAGCGATGATGTCAGATAAGCCGTTATTTCGTTAATAGTCCTTAACTGTTCAAACTGCTTGTAGACCGTTTCCTCATAGAGGACAAAAAAGTATTCTGAAACAAATACCCTTACCCTGTCCAATAACGAATCGATTTCGCGCCGGTATTGGTTGAGACTAATCAAATCTTCCTTCAAAAATGCCGACATCGCATCTTTGACAGCCGTCTCATAAAGGTCAAGAAACAACATAATATCTGACAACTTGACCCCTTGTTCGAGCCGTATTTTACATACCCAGCTGATATGAACTTTTAGCGGCGTAAATGTGTTGTCTTGTACAGAACGTATGAGAACTTCGGTCAACTGTGCAATTTCCTCGGCCAGGCGTTCTCGCGGCATATTAATATATGAAACTGGCTCGTTTTTTAATTCTAACGCACAAATTGTTCCCGTGTTGACCTCATGTTTGATTGTCTCTAGAATACATGTTAGCCAACTCATACAAATCACCTTGCGTTATTTTTTTTAATTTTCTTATTTGCTTTTATTTCTGTTCAATTGACTGGGTAACTTGACAAATATTATTATATACTTACATTACAACAATTTCCATATTTATTTTATTAACTTATCAGAATATTATTTTTTCGGGGAGGATTCGCAAGTGTATGAGAATAAACCAGATTGGCAACATTCCTCACACAACCTGTCTTTATCCCCCAATTCTGATATTGATCAGCACAAAAAACTTAATGCCGCCGGCTGTCCGGATGAGCAGGCTCCGGCAACAATCAAACAGATTATTATTAAGGAGTTACAAACGCTAATCCAAAACTATATTGATTACTGCAAACATGTAGAATTGTAAAAAAAAATATGATCCAGTGCCGTTTGCTAACATAATAACTGTAATTATTAGTTTTTTCTTGTGTTTTTTGTAAGTAAATGTTACAATACCAAATACAATTGTGCCGCACAAATACACATTATTTTGCTTTTGGAGGGGAAAAAATGAAAAGAATCCAAACGGTGCTGGTAGCCAATCGCGGCGAAATTGCCATTCGTGTTATTAGGGCCTGTAACGAGTTAGGCATCCGTACAATCGCCATTTACTCTAAAGAAGATATATTTTCCCTGCATCGCTACAAAGCTGACGAAGCTTATCTGGTTGGTGAAGATAAAAGTCCGGTAGATGCCTATTTGGACATTGAAAGTATTTTGCATATTGCCAAAAGCCGCAATGTCGATGCCATTCATCCAGGCTATGGTTTTTTATCCGAAAACCTTAATCTTGCCAAACGTTGTAAAGAAGAGGGACTTGTCTTTATCGGTCCCAATACAGAACACTTGTCCATGTTCGGCGACAAAATAAATGCCCGCGCCCAAGCAATGGCGGCGGGATTGCCGGTCATCCCCGGAAGCGAGGGCCCGGTAAACAGTTTAGAAGAAGTTAAGGCTTTTGCTGACTGCTACGGCTATCCTTTTATAATTAAAGCCATTCTGGGCGGAGGTGGCCGGGGTATGCGAATCGTCCGGACCCCAGACGCTCTAGAGGAATCTTATAGCCGCGCTAAATCAGAGGCTAAAGCCTGTTTTGGCGACGATCAAATCTATCTGGAAAAACTTTTGGAATTTCCTAAACACATTGAAGTTCAAATATTGGGAGATCAACACGGTAATATTGTACATTTGTATGAAAGAGACTGCTCGGTTCAACGCCGTCACCAAAAGGTTATCGAAATAGCACCAAGCCTGTCGCTGCCGGACGATCTTCGCCACGCCATCTGCGATGCGGCCGTCAGATTAATGACCAAGGTTGGCTATGTTAGCGCCGGCACGGTCGAGTTTTTAGTAACACCTGATCACAAATTCTATTTCATTGAGGTTAACCCCCGTATCCAGGTTGAACATACCATTACTGAAATGATTACCGGCGTTGATATTGTGCAAGCTCAATTGCTCATTGCCGATGGCGCAAGCTTACATGATGAAGAAATCGGTATCCCGGACCAAGCCTGCATTAGTTGCAACGGACACGCCATTCAATGCCGGGTAACTACAGAAGATCCGGCGAATCAATTCATGCCTGACACCGGAAAAATAAATGCCTACCGGAGCGGCGGCGGATTTGGTGTGCGCCTTGATGCCGGCAATGCTTACGCAGGTTCGGTTATTACCCCATATTATGATTCACTGCTGGTTAAAGTATCTACATGGGGTTTGACTCACAAAAGTGCAATTGCCAAAATGAAACGCTGTTTAAACGAATTCCGCATACGCGGTATAAAGACCAACATCCCTTTTTTGTATAACGTAGTTGCCCATGAAAAATTTTTACATGGCACTTATGATACCTCTTTTATTGATACATCCCCGGAACTGTTTGTTTTTCCGCCGCCCCAGGACAGAGGTACCAAATTACTTAAATATCTGGCCGAGATAACCGTCAATGGCTTTGATGGAATTACCAAAGGCCCCAAACCCAGCTTCCCCCCGGTCCGAATGCCCAAAATGCCTGACGGCCCTATACCTGAAGGCACTAAGCAGCTTCTCGATAAATATGGCCCGGAAGGACTGGCGGCTTGGGTAAAGGAACAAAAAGAAGTCTTATTGACAGATACCACAATGCGGGACGCCCACCAGTCGCTCCTGGCCACCAGAATACGGACCCAGGACATGGCAACCGTCATTGCTCCCACTGTACGTCTGCTGCCAAACCTATTTTCCCTGGAGGTTTGGGGGGGCGCCACCTTTGATGTCGCCTACAGATTTCTTAAGGAAGATCCCTGGAAACGTCTCGCCGCCCTCAGACAGCAATGTCCCAACATATTGTTTCAGATGTTACTACGCGGCTCCAATGCTGTCGGTTACACCAACTATCCTGACAACTTAATCCGATCATTTGTTCATCACGCCGCCGAAGCAGGCATTGACGTTTTCCGAATATTCGACAGTCTTAACTGGGTTAAGGCCATGGCTGTCGCCATTGATGCTGTACGCACTTCCGGTAAAGTAGCAGAAGCTTCGTTCTGTTATACCGGTGATATTCTCGATAAATCCCGCAGCAAATATGACCTCGCATATTATATAAATATTGCCAAAGACTTGGAACGGGCAGGAGCACATATCCTTTGCATCAAAGACATGGCAGGTCTGATAAAGCCGGAAGCGGCATACCGGCTTGTCTCTGCTTTAAAAGAATCAATAGACTTGCCAATCCATCTACACACTCACGATACCAGCGGCAACGGCATTTATACCTGTGCCCGGGCTATTGACGCCGGTGTAGACATTGTGGATGTCGCAATCTCATCGCTGGCCGGAATGTCGTCACAACCAAGCGCCAACACTTTATATTACGCCTTGGAAGGCAACGGACGCCAGCCCAATGTTAACATTCACGGCTTGAACGAACTATCCCATTACTGGGAAGATGTCCGGGCGTATTATAAAGATTTTGAAAGCAGCCTGTTTTTTCCCAATCCTGAAGTATATCAACATGAAATGCCTGGCGGACAATACAGCAATCTCCGGCAGCAAGCCAAAGCATTAGGCTTGGAAAGTCAATGGGACAAAATAAAAAAAGTTTACCGTCAGGTAAACGATATGTTTGGCGATGTTATAAAAGTCACTCCTTCCTCCAAAATTGTCGGCGACATGGCCTTGTTTATGGTAGAAAATAACCTGACTGAAGACGACATTTATGAATTAGGCGAAACGCTTGACTTTCCCAATTCCGTTGTGGAATTTTTCACCGGACTGATTGGGCAGCCCTACCAAGGATTCCCCAAAGAGTTACAGCGTATCATTCTTAAAGGAAAGGAACCTATCACCAAACGTCCGGGAGAAATGCTGGAAGCTGTTAACTTTTCCGAAATTCGCGAAACTTTAAATAACACGCTCCATCGTCCCGTTAACGCGCAAGACGTTTTGGCCTATTCCCTCTATCCCAAGGTATTTTTAGATTGGGCCAACTTCACTGCTACTTACGGCGACGTGTCTGTTTTAGATACCGCTACCTTTTTTCATGGCCTAAAACCTCGCGAAGAAATCCGGGTAGATATTGAGCAGGGAAAAACATTAGTAATAAAACTTATCTCAATTGAAGACCCGCTCCCTGACGGTACCCGGATAGTAAACTTCGAATTAAACGGATTACCCCGGGAAGTTATTGTCAAGGACAAAAGTATTAAGACGGTCACCGTATCACGAATCAAGGCAGAAAAAGACAACCCAAATCATGTTAGTGCATCCATGAACGGAAAAGTTGTCAAAGTGACAGTCGAAAAGGGCGAACATGTAAAAAAAGGTGTCCCGCTCATAGTAATAGAAGCCATGAAGATGGAAACAACCATTCAGGCTCCCTTCGACTGCGTAATTAAAGAACTGTATGCAAAAACCAACGACCAGGTGGAAACCGGTGACTTGTTAATTGAATTGCTCAAAGTAACCAAAGCATAAGCAAAACAAATTGTGCAGCAGTAGCTGGCTAGAAGTTTCCAATTAGTTCATAGCTAGGGGTGCCAACGGCTGAGAGGAGCTTACTCCAACCCTCGAACCTGATGTGGTTAGTACCACCGTAGGAAAGCTTTTATTTCCTGGTTTAAAAAGCTGTTTCCCACCTCTTTCTATGGCTAAAAAATAAAAAATGAGAGGAAGAGGAAAAAATGGTTTATACTACTCAAATGGATGCCGCTAAGAAAGGTATCATCACCAAACAAATGCGCATTGTCGCTCAGGAGGAAAACATTGATCCCGATGTACTGCGTCAGTCGGTGGCAGACGGTAAGGTCGTCATTCCGGCCAACCGGAATCACATCAACCTTGCGCCCAAAGGAGTTGGGGAAAGACTTCGTACTAAAATCAATGTAAATTTAGGTGTCTCTAAAGATTGTTATAATATTGATTTAGAATTAGAGAAGGCCAAAAAAGCCATCGAATTAAAAGCGGAAGCCATCATGGATCTTAGTTGCTATGGCAAAACTGAAAAGTTTCGCCGCAAATTGATTGACATGTCCCCGGCCATGATCGGTACTGTACCGATGTATGATGCGGTGGGAATGCTCGACAAAGCATTAAAAGATATTACAGTGGATGAATTTTTTAAAGTTGTCGAAAAACACGCTGAAGACGGCGTAGATTTTATGACTATCCATTGCGGTATGAATCAAGCAACCGCTGAGCGGATTAAAAAGAACAAGCGCCTTACCAACATTGTTTCTCGTGGTGGTTCCCTCCTGTTTGCCTGGATGGAACTTAATAACCAGGAAAATCCGTTTTATGAATATTATGACCGCCTACTCGACATTTGCGAAAAATATGACGTCACTTTGAGTTTAGGCGATGCTTGCCGCCCTGGGTCGATCAACGACTCAACCGATCCCGCCCAAATCGAGGAATTGATTACACTGGGTGAGTTAACCAAACGGGCATGGGCCAGAAATGTACAGGTTATGATCGAAGGTCCGGGTCATATAGCACTCAACGAAATCGCGGCCAATATGCTCTTGGAAAAGAAGCTCTGTCACGGCGCACCCTTTTACGTGCTTGGCCCGCTGGTAACCGACATTGCTCCCGGCTATGACCATATCACCAGCGCCATCGGCGGCGCCATCGCGGCTGCCAACGGCGCCGACTTCCTGTGCTACGTAACGCCGGCAGAACATCTTCGTTTGCCAAATTTGGACGATATTAAAGAGGGAATCATCGCCACACGGATCGCTGCCCATGCCGCCGATATTGCTAAAGGAATCCCGGGAGCGCGCGATTGGGATAATCAAATGAGTGCTGCCCGCGCCGACGTTGATTTTTCGCGGATGATTGAACTCGCCATTGATCCTGAAAAAGCAAGAAAGTATCGGGAAGAATCCACCCCTGAGTGCGAAGATACCTGTACTATGTGTGGCAAAATGTGCCCAATGAAGAATATCAAGAAACTTTTAAACGGCGAAGACTTAAACATCGCATAACAGCGTGGATATACTGATGAAACAAGTTGCGGAAACAGACACTATTTTGCAACTGAATGAAGTAATTGAACAGTATCATTCTTCCCTGTTATTTTTGCGCGAAAGATATTATGCTTCCGATGTGCGGGTTCAATATTTTAAAAGTATGCTTGAAGCGTTAACTTGTTGCCGGCAATATCTTATATTTGAGCGCCGGATGGTTAATTCTGGATTAAAAGATGATTACCGTTTTTCTTGGTTTATAACCTTTGTCTTTTTTCCAGCAGCCTTTAACTGCATCGAAAGATCACTTGGATTAGTAAGCAGAGATTGGGAAGGCGCTACAAAAAAAGCAGAATATACTCAATCAATCTCTATGTTATATTCGATACGCTCAAGACTTCTTCGTCAACAAGGTCACTTTGAGGAAAGCGGTAAAATTGAACTGACTACCTATCAGGGCCAACCATTTGTCTTTACATATGGTGGCACTGTTGAACTGGTTAACTCAGAGCTGCTTTTTAGGATTCTTAAGGACCTGGGCGCCTTATTCTCCGAGCTAAAAACAAAAGAGTTTGGTCAGCCAGTAAAGTATTCATCGGCACTTTAAAAATTCACCAATTGACCAATTGCATGATAGCAATCTTGTGTTGGGACGATTGGTACCACAATGTGCATGATATATACAAACTGTACAAGACACTGTCTTATCTCCACTATTTTTCTTGAATTTTTTTAGAAAATTATTGGTACCGTCACAAGTATTGCTGTTTGGCTTGAGTACTTGTGGCGGTATCTTTTTGTTGGTTCAGATGTCTTTTGATAATGTGTACAGTTGCCATCCCTATTGTGAATAGTTCAATATAGAGACAAGGAGAGGAATTATATGGATGCTTATCAAGCGCTGGAAAAATTAATCAACGGGAACAAGCGGTATGTCATGGAAAGGTATGCCAAAGGAAACATCGGACCGACGCGAAGATTAGAATTGGTTAAAGGCCAAGATCCATTTGCAGTCATACTTGGTTGCTCAGATTCCCGCATACCTCCGGAAATTGTATTTGACCAAGGGCTTGGCGACCTATTTGTAGTACGTACAGCCGGCCAAGTAGTAGACGACGTTGTGCTCGGAAGTATCGAATATGCTGTAGATCATCTTGCAGTACGGCTGATTGTTGTGTTAGGTCATGAAGACTGCGGTGCAGTTAAAGCAGCATTAGCAAATAGTCAAGGCCCATGCCATATCAAAGCTATAACTCAGGCTATCCAGCCTGCGATTGAAAAAGCAAGCGCCCAAACCGGGAATTTATTGGAAAATACCATCAAAGCCAACGTCGACTATATCATCTGGAAATTACAAACATCAAGCCCCATCCTGAGCAAGGCTATTACAAAGAAGGGCTTGCAAATAGTTGGGGCTGTCAAAAATATAGGTGATGGCAGCGTCAATTTCCATTACGCAGATGCATTTGCGAGCGTATAGTTGGTGGTCGCGTAAAAATATGCTGTTCTTTCTAACGCTTCAGCTGTCGTTTCTTTTTAACACGCTGTCAATTATTTTTTTTGCTTCAACCAAGTTAACACTAGTGTTTTCGATCATTTTAAACAGGTCAGCAGCCATGTTTAACGGGTTTGGATACATAGGAGCATTAATCATTTCTTGAAGGTGATCATGCTTCTTGGAATATCTGGCAAGACCGATTTCATCGTTGTTTTGTTTAGCCTTATAAGCACTTACCGAATACAGGCTCCTCAGGGCCGCCAGCAGTTCAACGGCCCCATCATAGCGCGATCCAACCAGAACTTCGAGGTCGGTCTCCTGGCCGCAAATCCCGCACCGGGCTACAATCTCGCCACTATCTAATTTGTTTACTATTTCAAATTCAAGGGTATTACATTTGACACAAAGCAATTTTGACGTATAGTCATCACTAAACCCACAATGTTTCACTTTAATACCACCTCTCTTTTGGTAATACTTAGTATTACCAAAATTTGGTATTTATAAAACATACTATGAAAATTTCTTTTAAAAAGAAATAAACGCACCGACATAGCCAGTGCGTCCATTTTCCTAGTATCAGTTATGTTAAATTTGAAACCTCGCGGCAGCTGCGCGCAATTCCTCGGCCATTTTTGCAAGTGCCTGGCTTGCTGACACAATCTCCTCCATAGCTGCAGATTGTTCTTCTGTACCGGCCGACACCGTCTGAGTACGACCAAGTATATCTTTTCCGGTTCTATCTATATCCCGAATAGCTACTACAATCTGGCTGCCGCTCGCCGCCATTTCTTCAATTGACGCTGATATACCCTTGACCTGATCAGATACATGGTCTATAAGCGATACAATTTCCTGGAACTTTTCACCCGCAGTATGCACTACTTGGGCACCAACCTCGACTTCTTTGGTCCCCTCGCGCATGGATACTACTGCCTTATCGGTGTCATTTCGTATTTCACTAATCAATATTGCAATATGCTTAGCCGCTTCCTGTGACTGTTCTGCCAATTTTCGAACTTCCTCGGCAACCACGGCAAAACCTTTTCCCTGTTCGCCTGCACGGGCAGCTTCTATTGCGGCATTGAGAGCCAGTAGGTTGGTTTGGCCTGCAATATTGGAAATTGTACCCACTATCTGGCCAATTTCTTGCGAGCGGGCTCCCAGAGCTGATACTACCACGGCTGAATCATGCACCGTCTTGGCAATACGCTCCATCTGGCTAATAACAGTATTAACCGCCTTACTGCCTCCTTGGGCAGCGTGAGCAGTTCTGTCAGAACTAGCCGCAACACTATTAGCGTTGGACGCAATCTGTTCAATATTGGACGACATTTTCTCAATCGTTGCTAAGGTCTGCCCTAACGATTTGAACTGCAGTTCAGACCCCTGGGCGACATTTGTAATAGCATTTGCCACCTGATGTGCGGCCTGAGCAGACTGATCGGCACTAGCAGTCAGTTCTTCAGAAGATGCCGCTACCTGTTCGGACGTCTCTGTAACCTGACTAATTAAGCGACGTAAGTTTTCTATCATCGCGTTAAATTCCGTCCCCAGTTGACCAATCTCGTCTTTAGAACAACGATTTAGCCGCTGCGTGAAATTCCCTTGAGCAACTTCCCGCACATGCTCCACCATTTCGCTAAGTGGCATAGCAATTACCCTTACTATTAACCAGCCGAAAATACCTGCAAGTATAATGGTACAAGAAGTTATACCAAAAATAAGTTTTTCTACTAAAGAAGCATCAGATAATCCTCGCGCATTCGATTCTTCTGCTAATTTCTTGTTGTAGTCAATAAGCTCCCGTCTTAGTTCTGTTGATTTACTAAACACTGGATTGCTTGCAACATATAATTCAAATGCCTCTGTTTGTTTACCGCTGGTAGCTAACTTAATAATATCTTGACGAGCTTTCCGATATCCTGTCAATTCTCTTTCTAATTCTTCCAATTTTTCCCGCTCATATGAATCCAGGTGCGTTTGCTTGTACTCTTCCTGCAATTGGTTAATTTTGCTCGTGTTATCTTGGATATACCCTATAATAGCCTGCTGCTTTACCGGATCAGTAGTTAAAATTATCTCAAGCAATTTGGATTCGGAATCTTTACTAATTAGCCGCACTTCACCAAGCAATTGAATCGGTGTTAAGCGTTCCCCGTACATTATTGCAATTTCATTACTTAATGTTCTGGCTGAATATAAACCAGTAAAACCTACGCCCAACAAAAACAATGCCATGAATACTATTAGACTGTAAATTTTGGTAGCTGTTTTCAAATTTGATACAATATTCATGACTCCCCCTCCCAATCTGTTAAATATTCTTTATTTTTAAAAATTTCTTTATTTCCCAGCAATTCCCTGCTGTGACCTAAATGAATCTTATTTACAAAATAAACAGTATTATAAGGAGGTGAAAGTCTGAAATCGTTAGTAGCTGTCTCCACCCAAGTAGAAGGGCATAGCAAACAAGCCATCAAAACGATGACTATATGGAAGAATATGGGAAATATGTGTTGGAATCGTTACGTTGCAGCCGCCATAATACGGTAACCCTGAGCTTTGGCCAATAAAATCGCTTGTTCTACCGTGATTTCACGGTTTACTGGAAGAACATCCGATTTTTATACAAATCAGCGTTATAGGGTTCTTTCTTCTTCAAGATGTGATAGATGGCCGTTAACAGCATTCGCGCAATGGCAATTATGGCGCGTTTGTGACCTCGACGCTTTTTGAGTTGTAAATAGCGGTTTCAAAAGAAGTATCGAGCGGATTGTCCAAAAGTTTGTCAATGATATTCATGGAGCTTATGCCGAAGGTATCCGAAACCACGTTTCCCAACTGAATATTCGAAACCGTTAAGCTGTTTTGTAGCCGATTCTTCTCGCTCGACGAAAAGTTCGTCAGCTTAAAACGATAGCGCATCAAGTCACGAAGCTGCCGGATGGGCAGGGGAGGCATAAAGCTACCAGCGACAAGATCGTGCTTAAATAAATCGGCAATCCATTTGGCATCTTTTTTATCCGTCTTTTTGCCGCGGATCGCCTTGACGTATTTCGGATGTGCCAGCGTGATGTTGCAGGAATCTTCAAGAACATTGAACACGGGAATCCAGTATTTCCCGGTAGATTCCATACAAACATCTTTACAATTATTTTCACAAATCTATTGTGACAGCTCTTTCAGGCCTTTAGTAAAGGTGGAAAAGCGATGGCTTTTGTAGGTAGTGACTCCTTTGCTGTCAGTGGAAGCGATACAGGCCACGACAAAGGTTTTGTGGACATCGATTCCGCAGCATATGGTATAGACAATTTTTAAAGCCATAGGGAAACTCCTTTCTAAAATATACAGGGATAGACAGCATTGACTGATTGCCTGGCGATAAACGAGTTGTTTATACAAAGATAAGTCTGCGTGCTCGAAGCGACACTTATTTGTGCTTGGAAAGGCAATCTACACATATAACCATGCGGTCACCCAAATAGGTGGCTCACTCACCTCCGCGTGATTTGTAGTTAACTGGTATCCCTGTGCGTTTAGAATAATAAAAAGTTCGCTCAAAGCACAACGATTTCATCACGTTTTGTGCCTTGAGCGAAGCGAAAGGAATGGGTATAACCATGAGAATATTACTAGTCGGCGGAGCCGGCGACGTGGGAAAACATGTTGCGCGCTATCTTTGCCAAAAAGGTCATAAAGTAATAATCCTTGACAAAAATGAAGTAACGATTTCCCCGGAAACAGGCAATAACCTTGCTGCCTACAAGGCTGATCTTACAGATGTTGCCCTAGTTAAAGACCTAGTGGTCAAAACCGATGTTATTGTAAATTTAGCCTGGAGTTTTAGCGATGATCCGCGAGTATTATTCAGCAGCGATATTGGTGGTCATATCAATTTGCTGGAAGCAGCTTCGACTGAAAAGAATAAGCGCCTCATCTACACAAGTACTGCCGGGGTCTACGGTACACCTCCTCCCCAGATAATTGATGAAGACTATGTTTGCCGCCCTGAACGAGCCCGCAAACCTTTATATGCCATAGCCAAACATTGTGCCGAACAACTAAGTCTGACCTTCGGGCGTGACCGGGGTGTACCAGCAACTGTTTTCCGTTTTTGGTGGGCCTTCGGTGATGCCATTGGCGGCAAACATCTGCGGGAGTTAATAAATCTGGCCCTGTCCGGCCAGCCGCTCCGAATGGTAAACGGCGCTGGCGGCGTATTTGTCAGCATGGACGACCTGGGGGCGGCGATTGAGTTAGCTGCCCAAAATGAGCAAGCAATAGGCCAAATCTATAATATTGGCAGTTTGTTTTTGTCCTGGAAGGAAATCGGTCAGATGATTATTGAATTAACAGGTTCCCAATCACCGCTTGAGCTAGTTGATTCGAAGCACTGGAGCGGCCCGGCTTTTCTGAATGAAACATGGCAGCTAAGCTGGGATAAGGCTGCAAGAGAAATCGGCTACCGCCCGCAGTTGTCTGAAACCGCCGGACGTGCCGCCTTTCAAAAGGCCCTTGCCGCCTGTATTGCCGCATTAGCAAAGTAGCGTATAATTGAAAAAACGCGTTAAAGAAGCGGGTCGTTGAAAAGACGGCCCGCTTCGGACTTAGCATATATAATTCAGTATCAAAGTAAAACCATCTACCTCACGTTATTGAGACCATTGCTTTGCTGCCGAAGATCCTATCAGACGCTCCCGCCAATCTCTGGCATGTTCAAAAACCAAAGAAACACCATTAGTTTCCAGCTGTGCCTGCAAGTTGGCCAACAGTTCCAAGCTTTTGCAGTCAATATAGAATACCCCTACCATATCAAGACATATAAAACGGCTTCCATCACGAACTCTGTCGCCAATAATTGCTTGCAAAACTTCCGCATGCTCCCGGTAAATATCGCCTTCAATGCATAGACACGTCTGCTGCCCGTCCAAACTCATTTGTATACGCATCTCAGCTTTTTTACCTCCTTTTGATTCGATTAAAGCACTATCAGTTGTTTTTAGTGCATTTCCCACCGCAGCCACCCGCGCAGTGGCACTGGGTCTCGCCGCGAAGCTCCCGCCAGATGATTCTGGCGATGTATCCAACGGCAACAAGGCCTACTAGGAGCAACACCATTTTCTCCATATTTATCTCACTTCCTTTATTTAATAGCCAAGAAAGCTTCCTGTTTGATAAATCAGAAAGACCGCCACCCACGCCAGTACAGTAAAGTAAACCGGGCTAAAGAGAGCCCATTTCCATGAATTTGTTTCCCGCTTAATAATGGCTACTGTGGCTAAACAAGAGCATAAATGAGTACGAAGACCATCAGCGCATACGCAGTTAACGGCCTAAAACCGTCATCGCTGCTCAGCGCCTGCTGCAAGGCTACCGAGCCTTCATCCGCATCGCCCACATTATAGATGGTTCCCATGGTGCTAACCAAGACTTCTTTAGCTGTAAACGCGGATATTAAACCGATACCTGTCCGCCAGTCAAAGCCCAGGGGCTTTATTACCGGCTCAATAAATTTTCCTAACTGGCCAGCATAGCTTTTAGCTAATTTTTCGCCAGCCTCTTCTTTTTTTAAGGTATCAATTTGGTCGTCAACCCCACCTTTAAGTTCTAGATAACGCGTAGCTAAAGGAAACAGCTCCGGATTGGCTGCCTCCAGTTCGTGCAGCTTATTATCTTTAGCGGCTGTTAACGCCGTCAGTTCCTGACTGTCAGCGGCAAGACCCTCTGTTTGTTTTTCAAATTCTTCATTCACTGTAGTTAAATCAGCAATTAGAAATTGTAAATCCGGATTATCCTCTACAGCTCCAATATTTAACGGTTTCGTAACTTCTTCTTCCACTTGTTGACTGAAGGCAGCTTCCGTCTGGGTCATTAAGCTTTGATAATCTTTACTGTAAGCGACATCATTGGGATAGTTAACCAAAAACCAAACTAAAATAGATACTGCCAGAATAATGGTACCGGCTTTTTTCAAATACAACACACTGCGTTCCCACATATGCATCAGGACGGATTGTACAGTAGGAACCCGGTAAGGCGACAATTCCATGACAAAAGGTTCTGCTTCGCCGGGGAATAAAACGCTACGGAAAACACGCGCCATAACTACTGCTAATAAAATACCCAACACGTAAATGGAAAACAATACTGTCCCTGCTATGCTTTCCTGGAAGAACGCTGATTTTAGTGCCCATACTCTCAGCCACATCGACCATATTTAGCGCTAGTACAAGACCATATCACCTGTCTGATGCCCATAACAATCATTAATCTGTTTAAAAAGGTAAGGTCCCAATAATCCAATAACAAAAGCCACTCCCATGCCAATGGCAAGCGCTTGATTAAACGCTTCATTCCTGTTTATGGTTGCATCAGTCGCCACCAACACAGTCACCAATGGTATAATTGCGGCCGCCAGTGCCAGAATCTTTAATTTTGTGATAATCCTCACGGTTCTCTCCCCGTTCCGGCGGCAACATGCTATCATGACCCTATTTTTAAGCCGGAAACATTCCGAAAAAACATCGTATAGTCCTTAGCATAACAAACAATTCGTAACATACTTCCCGCACTAATAACACTTTCCATGATTTTCGGAAAACCAGGCACCCCTTTGCTATGCAGGAAATTACCGCTGGTAAAGTCGAATGTCAGATAAATTTTTCCGGCCGGCAAAATTCCCTGCACAACCTTTGATAAATCGCCGAAATCTGCCTGAGTAAATTCCCTCAGGATGGTAATCTGAAAATTGGTTTCTTTGTTTTCCATCGCAAATGCCATCTTAGTAGTTAAAGGCCTGTCACAATTGCATAGTGTGAGCGTAGGTCCGGTTTGGATTCCTACCTGTCCAGTTGTTGTCGCAACAATTCATGACATTTATGCCGGCGCTTCATCGCAATGATAATGATTATCATTATCTTGACGATTATATTATTGCAGACATCAAAATTTCTGTCAAGAGATTTTTTTTCAAATCAAGCCTCACCATTTACCAAAATAAAATAAGGCCGTCCGGAAAAGACGACCTAAAATTAACCTTTGATTATTCTGCTCCCACGCCCAGATAAGCTCTCATAGATTCCTTATCATACAATTCTTGTGCTTTTGCCTCTTTGGTAAACAGTGATACAATTATGCCAATAAGGAAGGAAAGCGGTATAGAGATGATTGCGGGATTAGTCATTGGAAACAGTGCTTCCTGGTTTTTGAGTAATGATACCCAGACTGTCGGACTAAAGCAGATTAGAATAATTGCCACAACAGCTCCGCAAATAATACTCGCTACAGCTCCTTTGGTGCTAAAATCTTTCCACATGATCGACAACACTAACGCTGGAAAGTTTGCACTGGCGGCTACTGCAAAAGCTAACCCCACCATAAAAGCAACGTTTTGCCCTTTAAAAGCCAGGCCAAGCAAAATGGCCAAAAATCCCATGGCTATTGCCGATGCTCTAGCGACTTTGACCGCTTCGTTCTCGGAAGACTGGCCCTCTTTTAGGACATTGACATATAAATCATGAGCAAGCGTAGAAGCGCCCGCCAATGTTAGCCCGGCGACCACAGCAAGAATGGTAGCAAAAGCAACTGCCGCAATAAATCCCAGAAAAAATGTACCACCAATAGCTTCGGCCAAAAGGAGGGCGGCCATATTACCCCCTGAATCAATGTGCCGGATTACATCCTGACCTACTACAGCCATGGCCCCAAACCCAATGATGAAGGTCAAGATATAAAAGTATCCAATCCACGCAGTAGCATAAAAGACTGATTTCCT
The DNA here is from genome assembly GCA_041428575.1 of Sporomusaceae bacterium ACPt. Taxonomy (GTDB): domain Bacteria; phylum Bacillota; class Negativicutes; order Sporomusales; family Sporomusaceae; genus Sporomusa_D; species Sporomusa_D carbonis. The sequence goes on along the minus strand of CP155570.1, from coordinate 1,017,345 downwards.
GGCTGCTTTGGCATCCGGGACAGTATAGAAACGCATTAAAATATGAGGTAATCCGGCTGTTCCAAACATAAGTGCCATGCCCAGTGAAATGGTATCCAGTGGTTTGGAAACAAGTCCACCGGGAACTAAGACTTTGCCGCCATATTGTTCAGCAGCCGTACCAAAGAGATTGATCGGGTTAAAATCAAAAGATATTAGAGTCATAACTACCAGAACCGTAGCCCCACCGAGTAAGAGAACGGCTTTTATGATCTGAACCCAGGTAGTAGCCAACATTCCGCCAAAAAGGACATAGGCCATCATGACAGCACCTACAATAACCAGCGCAGTTTCGTACGACAATCCGAAAATAAGTCGGATCAAGGAACCGGAGCCAACCATTTGCGCCACTAAATAAAAAATAATTGTTATTAATGATCCGATACTGGATGCTATCCGTATTGGGCGCTCGCTAAACCGGTAGGCCACTACATCACTGAATGTATATTTTCCCAGATTTCGCAATGGTTCGGCAATAAAAAACAGCATGATTGGCCAGCCGACAATCCAGCCAACTGAATAAATCAGCCCATCATATCCTGTCAAAGCCACGAGTCCGGCTATGCCAAGAAAGGATGCGGCGCTCATATAATCTCCTGCCAGAGCCAAACCGTTCTGAAATCCTGTTATATTTCTGCCGGCTGCGTAGAATTCCGTAGCCGATGTGGTCCGCTTAGCCGCCCAGTAAGTAACAGCCATTGTTATAGCGACAAACAGAAAGAAGAAAGCAATAGATATACCGTTCGGTTGGCCTAATGTTGTTTTGAATTCCATGGCATCCTTACCCCCTTAAAATTAGCCTCAATTTTGTAGCAAGCTTGTCATAGACTGTATTGGCCCACCAAACATAAGTCCCTGTTACCATCAAGGCCAGTATAATTACGCCAAGACCTAATGGTAATCCCATGGTAATATGCACCCCGATTTTTTGTTCAAATAATTCTTTATTAAAAGCAAGAGCCAGGATATAACCGAAATATCCAAAAAACATCAGACTTGCTAATACTAACGATATTCCCCTCTTCTTGGTCACCATACCGCGAAATGCTTGGGCAATTGCCTCTGACCGGTCTTTCATCACAATCCTCCTCTGTACGATACGAAATTGCTTAATGAAAAGGACAGGTCGTGATGCTAGGAACCTTTACTAACCCCGGGTCCCGAGCATCACGACGAATTTCTCATCTCACAAAACAACTATCCTGGCTAACCTTCTGTTTTTAGGCTGTCACACCCCAATCGTATCATTTCAGTATCAGCGCCGTGAATACCACATAGCGGGCATACCCAGGTCTGAACTCTCAGTAGCACCTCTTTATCATCGAAATTATATCTAAGCAGCGTATATTTCGAAGTTAGTTCCGCGTGTTCGCACCAATTTGATAAATCCATATTCCCCCTCCTCGTATAATAGAATTAGATCCACCGGATAGCGTAATTTCCAGTAAGGAAACACATATTCCGGGGAACCGGTTCCCAATTCTGAAGAAGCTCTTTTTACCCCGAAATATTATCCACATTCAGCCTGTAATGCGCGCGGTTATAGGTTGTGGTTAATTCCTTCTATGGTTAAAGACGCTTTTTCAGAATGGATTAATAAACTTCAACTGAATAAGAACACTGATTGAAGTCAGCAATTCTTACTTTGGCGTCAATTTGATACGCCCGGGGCACAGGCCCAATTCCAGAGTTGCTACAATTCAACAGTGATTGAAACCGGCCAGCCGGAGTATGTATATGCTCCCTGTCGCTGGCTGGTTTTTTACTGCCTTTTTTACTCATTACCTACCTTGAATCTTGGACTTGCTCATGGGACAATGGGATCGACAGGTACTTTTCGGGAGATTTCTTCTCCTCCTTGCGGATCCACACTGGATACTGCTGTAGAAAGCCGGCTACCCGTGGTCCATCATCGAGTATCTAACCGCTAGTTGCACCAGTCTGGAAACTGGGGGTAGCACCCACACTGTCTGTTTCCTGTACATGAGTTCTGATGACGAGGCTGCTTTAGATGGTTCCCATGGGCACCCAGGTCTGAGAAGTATTTGATTATTTATCCGAAGGGAGGTGTGGATTATGGCTAATCTTATGGTAGGCATTGACGTTAGCCTCCGCTCTCATTCTGTACAGTTCATGAATGATTGTGGGGATGCTTTAGAATCTTTTAGCATTCCTAATAACCTGATAGGCGCTCAAACTCTACTTGAACGTATTCTTCAATCGGCTCAAAAACTTCAATCTGAACTTATTCGTGTAGGCATGGAAGCCACTTCGAATCTTGGTTGGCATTTGGCTCATTTCCTTAAAGCTAACCTCCATCAAACCCAAGGTTCCAAAGCTCAGGTCTTTGTCCTTAATGCTAGAAAAGTGGCTCGTTTTAAGAAAGGCTATGATACTCTTCCTAAGAACGACCGCATTGATGCCTGGGTGATTGCAGATCAACTTCGGTTTGGCCGTCTTCCACATGAGTTGACTTCTACTATTCAATTTGAGGCTCTCCAGCGTTTGACCCGAACCCGCTTTCACCTTATGCAAAATATCGCCCGCGATAAAACCTACTTTCTCAATCAAGTCTTTTTGAAATTTAGTGGGCTTCGCCAAGATAATCCCTTTTCCAATATGTTTGGCTCTACTTGTTTAGCTGTTTTGCAAGAACTTGAACCTGAACAGATTGTCTCTATGTCCATTACAGAGTTAGTAGACTTTTTGAAGGAAAAAGGGAAGAATCGCTTTGACGATCCGGAGCAATTGGCTTCTTTCTTGCAAAAACTTGCCCGCTCGTCTTATCGTCTTGATAAAGCTATGGCTGATCCTGTTAATCTCTCATTATCCGTTATGCTCAGTGTTATTCAGACTATGGAAAAAGAAATTGCCAAACTGGATAAAGAGATTGAAAAAATCATGAAGTCCATTCCCGAAACCTTATCATCTGTGAAAGGGATTGGGCCGGTCTTTGCCGCCGGTATTATCGCCGAAATTAGCGATATCGCTCGCTTTTCTCACCACAATTCTCTTGCTAAGTATGCTGGACTTGTTTGGTCTCAGTACCAATCGGGAGAGTTTGAAAGTGAGGAAACCAAGCGAGTTCGTACAGGCAATAAATATCTGAGGTATTATCTAATACAGGCAGCTAACCTCGTTCGTCGATATGACAGTGAGTATGCTGCTTTTTACGCCGAAAAATATGCCCAAGCATTCAAGCATCATCACAAACGTGCTCTCGTCTTAACTGCCCGAAAACTGGTACGGTTGGTCTTTATGCTACTAAAGACCAAGCAACTGTACACACCGCCTGAGAGGAGAGGTTAGTTTTTTCTTCTAATTGGCAGCCTTTAAAATACCTCATCTTTCTTACATAATTTGGTAGTTAAGGTGAGGTTTATTTGGTATACCCTTTTTTAGGCTAACTTCTAATTTCTCGTTATCTTTTTTCCAATTTTTCAGTTTTTCCATATTGACATTTTACCGCTAGGCTTTTACAATCAATTACTGAACTTACATTTATATCTTAGCGTGCCGCTCATTAAATTCGCATAAAATTCAGATATGTACCTGTTACAAAATAATAAAAAACACCACCCTTTTACAGATGGTGTTCAGCCTCACCAACAGGGGAAATCATATAACCGACCCCAGGATAAGTAACAATAAAGCTGCCGTCCATTTCCATGCCCTTAATTTTTTGTCGTATACGGGCTATAGCAACCCTCAGATACTCGACATCATCACGGTACTCGCTTCCCCAAACATCAGTCAGCAGTTGCTCATGGGTCATAACCTTACCCATGTTCAGCATCAGTAAGGAAAACAACTTATATTCCGTTTCCGTGAGTTTTAATTCTTTGTTTTGTATCCTGATCCGTCGTTGAGCCAAATTAACAGTTACTACGCCGTTTTTAATCTCGCTTGTAAGGAAATTATTGGCAAATCGGTTATCTGATCGGCGTAAAACAGCTTTTACTCTTGCAAATAGTTCATCCAGGGAAAATGGTTTTGTCAGATAATCGTCCGCGCCCAGATTCAGCCCTTGAACTTTGTCATTTGAATTACCCCGGGCTGTCAAGATAATAACCGGCACGTTAGAAAAAGTACGCAGCCTTTTCAGGACCTCAAATCCGTCCATGCCCGGCATCATAAGGTCTAATAGAATTAAATCAGCGTCGAGTAAATCAAATTTTTCCAGAGCTTCTGATCCGCTAAGGAAGGTGACAGATTCATAACCTAAAGATTTGAGATTAGCGGCAATAAACCGTAATATTTTGGGCTCGTCATCAATAATAATTACTTTATGCTTTTTCATGTTTATCACCAGTGTACTTATATTTGGGTATCGACACAGTAAACACACTACCCACCCCTTCAGTACTTTCGGCTCTGATGGTGCCGCCATGAGCTTCCATAATACCCTTGCATATAGCCAGACCCAAACCAGTCCCGCCGGTGCGCCTGACCCAACCGGCGTCAATACAGTAAAAACGGTCAAATACTTTATCCAAATGCTTATCGTTTATGCCGATACCATTATCCGCTACTCTGATATTTACGTACCTTTCATCACTATCGGCTGATATTGTTATGTGCGGTGTACGGTCATTATAACGGATAGCATTGGTAAGCAGATTTGACAAAACTTGTTCTAAGCGCATTCGATCGGCGTATATTAATGGCATGTCTTGGCACACATTGTTGTCGATTATAGTGCCGTTGCCAAAGTGTTTCGGCAATTGCCTGATGGCATTGTCGACTACTACACACGGTCGTATCGGTTCCCGGTTCAGGCTGATTGCTCTAGAATCTATTTTGGAAAAATCCAGCCAGTCGTTTACCAGTTCCTGAATACGCCCAATATCCTCATGGATTCCGATTAACATTTCCCGCTTAAAATTTTCATCCCATTCAGCATCTTGGCGCAGCAATGTTTCGACACTGCCCTTAATGCTGGTAATTGGTGTTTTGAATTCATGCGAAACAAGAGAAATTAAATCATTTTTTAATTTATCAACTTCATGCTCTTTCGTGATATCTCGCCAAAGATATCCTTTGCCAATAATGTTACCTTCATCGTCAGTAACAGGAAAAGCTGAAAGCAGTTTGAAACGTTCCTGATTATTCTTCTGCTTAATTTTCAGTTTATACAGGCCATTTTCCTGTCTGATTTGTTTTAGTACTTCCGGACTGGAATCAAGCAACATTTGCGAAACTATTTCGAAGAGAAAATCTTCGGATGAACCACGTAATTTCTCACAGGGAAAATCAAGCATTCTGGCCATTCGGCAATTAGCGTAAACAACCTCCTGTCTGTTATCAATAAGTATAATTGCATCACACATACTTTCCAACACTGCTTTTAAAACAGCATGCTTTTGTTGGATAGACCGTAGTAAGAGTTCATTCTGCAAGATAATCCCTACAGAATGGGACAGCGTTTGTAAGAACTGCTGATCTGCTTCACTTAGCGTGGAGTTGGCGACAACTAAATGACCAACCGTAGTATTGCCTGCCCGGATAGGGAGAAGATAATAAGAATGATCAGTTTGGACAATGTCGGCTACTCCATCTCTGCTGTGGACGTCCTCATAAGAGCCAAGAGAAGAAATAGTAGGGTTAGCAAGATGCAATTGTACCTTTACGTTTGCCACTTCTAAGAACTGGGACAGGCATCCCTCAATGACCCCGGCAATCCCCAGTGAGGGCGTTATCGGAGTAATTAAGCGGTTTAGTATCGCCAGTTCCTGATTATTCCGTGATAGACTCTTCGTCCGTTCTGCGACGCGCTGTTCCAACTCACTGTTTAGCTCCAATAAAGCCTGCTGATGATCCTTAAGCTGCTTTGCCATAAGAAAGAAATGTCTAGCCAAAAAACTAAACTCATTGGGAACCAGCCGAGAAAACTTCACTGGCGGTACTTTGTAACCCTCGGCAGCCACTCTCTGCGAATATTCAACAAGTAGACTTATAGCATTGTTAAGTCGTTTGGCATAGAGTGAAACCAGAAAAAAGGTTAGAAGGAATGTCATTAGGACAATAACCCCCACAGAACTCAAAGAAGACAAGTTATTCATGGCATCCTCCAAGCACTTTTTTACATATTGCTTTAATACCTTATGACCTGCTCCCTAATCAAAGGATAATTGATAATCACTCATCTAAGAAAGAATTTAGGTAATAAAATTGCTTTTAGTAAATAATTAAAATCTGCAATTATTGCTCGCAAGTCTTACGTCCATCAACATTTCTCCCAGAGGTTCTATTTTATGCATGCCGTTGGTGAAATGTACGACTATAAACGCCAAATTTAATACGCCACTAATACTTCCGCGCCTCTAAGCGGCGGAATAAGTGGCGCTAAGCTCCTGAATTAGTTCACTAAGCCTCAAAGGATAATATAACTTCCTCTGAGGCAAGTTTCACTTTATGGCTGGCGATGTTTAATTAATTCGTCTACAACGTTTGAATCAGCTAAAGTCGTTATATCACCAATCTGCTCAAATTCACCTGCCGCGATTTTACGTAAAATGCGGCGCATAATTTTCCCGCTTCTTGTCTTGGGTAGCTGCTCAGTAAACTGGATTTTATCAGGAGTGGCTATAGGGCCAATCACCCTGCGCACACATTGCCTTATTGTATTTTTCAACTCCTCTGATTCTTGGACACCTTTCTTTAATATTACATAAGCATAAATACCTTCCCCTTTGATGACATGAGGATAGCCGACAACGGCGGCTTCGGCAACATCAGAATGTTCCGTGATCGCGCCTTCAACCTCAGACGTACCGATACGATGTCCGGAAACGTTAATGACATCATCCATCCGCCCCAATAGCCAATAGTACCCGTCTTTATCAAGCCGCGCCCCGTCACCGGTAAAATAGTAGCCGGGAAAAACGGACATATAGGTTTCAAAAAAGCGATTGGGAGCCCCGTATACTCCGCGCATTAAGCCAGGCCAAGGTCGCTTCATTGCAAGACAGCCTTCACTATTTTCGGAAGTTTCATTCCCCTGTGAGTCAAGAATAACAGGCTCCACACCAAAGAAAGGCATTGCAGCCGAACCCGGTTTAGCCGATATCGCACCCGGAAGGGCGGAAATAATTATCCCCCCCGTCTCGGTTTGCCAGTACGTATCGACAATCGGGCAGCGGCCTTTTCCTACAACCCGGTGATACCACAGCCATGCTTCCGGATTGATGGATTCTCCAACAGTACCCAACAACCGCAGACTGGATAAATCGTGTTTATTGACCCATTCTTCTTTTTCCCTCATTAACGAGCGAATAACAGTGGGTGCAGTGTAAAAAATATTTACCTTAAATCTTTCAATAATTTGCCAATACCTGTCAGGAGTTGGATAGTTACATAACCCCTCATATATAACTACCGTGGCACCAAGAGCTAACGGCGCGTAAGCCACATAAGAATGACCGGTAATCCAGCCACTATCGGCGGTGCACCAAAAGGTATCCGTATCTTTAAGATCAAAGATGTATTTCATTGTAGTAGCCGCATAAACCATATACCCGCCGGTTGTGTGTAAAACTCCCTTAGGTTTGCCCGTACTTCCGGAAGTATAAAGAATAAATAATGGATCTTCCGAATCCATAGGTTCAGGCGGACAATCAGTCTTAATATCTGGAGCTTTAATCTCGATATGCCACCACTTGTCCCGGTGAGTCCAAAAATCTATGTCGGCATGTGCCTGGCGCACAACGATACAAGTATGCACTCCCGGACAGTGCTCTAGTGCTTTATCGACATTGTCTTTTAACGGTACAATTGCCCCCCGCCGAATACCTCCGTCAGCCGTGATAACCAGTCTGGCACCCGAGTCTAAAATCCGCTCACGCAGGCTTTCGGCGCTAAAACCAGCAAAGATTACATTATGGATGGCCCCAATCCTTGTACAGGCCAACATAGCAATAATAAGCTCAGGAATCATCGGCAGATAGATCGCAACCCGGTCCCCTTTACTCACTCCCCATTTCTTGAGAACATTGGCAAAGCGTGATACTTTATTCCATAGGTCATTATACGTAAGTACCCGGAAATCGTCCCGGCGTTCTCCCTGCCAGATAAGCGCAGCCTTGTTTTTCCGCCAGGTATTCAGATGCCGGTCCACACAATTGTACGAGACATTTAGTTTACCGCCGACAAACCATTTATGCTCTCCTTCTGCGAAGTTTCCAGAGTACACTTTCTTCCAGTTCCGATGCCAATCAATCAAGCCTGACTGTTCTGCCCAAAAAGCATCAGGATTCTCAATAGAATACCTATATAGCCGACGATATTCATCCAGACTTTTTATTTCGGCTTCTTTCCGAAATGATTCCGGCGGAACAAACTGTAATTCATTATCTTGCAAATAAGCATAGGTAATATTTGCACTACTGCTCACGAGATAATTACCCCCTTACATTGTAGATATCTGTCAGACAGAACTTTATAACAAAATATCTACTGCTAAATTTATAACTTCAGAATAACAGCAAAAGCGTTACAGCCGCATAAAAACAGGAGTTTATCTCATAACAAAATCATAAAATTTTGAATTTTAACGAGTGCTCCTTTACATGATTCGGAGCCGATATAAAAACTGCCTAAAAATAAAGCAGGCCGTCCAAAAAAGACGACCCGAACCCGTAGCTAGAACAGTGTGCTGTCAACTTGACGGCCTTTAAAAAGAAATACAACCTTCCGAGTACTCGGAAGGTTGTATTTCTTATGGTGCCGAGGACCAGAATCGAACCGGTACGGGTGTTTCCACCCGACGGACTTTAAGTCCTATGGAGTTATAACGCTATTATAAAACAACTTAAAAACTAATATAACACAAAGTCAATAATTGTGCGGGTTCCAGGTACAATTCAAGATTTTGAAAGGTAGGATGATATGAATGTGAACCACCAACATTGCAGAAACATTGCAGAAACCCACCCCAAGATTGCAGATATATTTTTATTGCAGAAAATATTTTTTTATTGCTGATTTTCTTTGAACGAGACAAGACTATGAGTATGGCCTAACTGTGGGATAAGTCGCATTCGAAAAAATATCTGCAATAATAAAATATTTGATTATGTACTAAAATCCGCTTGCAAACATTTTCCTAATCTGCTATAGTTATGACTACAAACTAAATAGTTGCCTTGAACCTCAAGGGTGGATATTTATAAATAGACAGGTTATTTCTGTCCATTTATAAGTACCCACCCTTTTTTGTTGTGTCTGCTCAAATAAAGAAATGGAGTGATGTTATATGAAAGAAGTTAAGGCAAAAATTATAGAAAACTTCCTTGATAACTCTTTAGAAACCCGAAAGTCTGTATTTATGAATTACCACAATAATTATGCATCAGAACAATTAGCAAAGTTATCTAATCAGCCTGAATTTATTAGAGATACGGAAACTAACTGTTTTTTGCAAGAGGTTTTTCCCCCACTTTTGCAAAAGTTTTTCCCCACATAGGCAGGTGGGGAAAATTATCCATCCTGCCGCATGAGCGAAGTGCGCATGCGGTTGCTGGGGCCATCGTAAAGCAACAGGTAACTATGGTGCACCAATCGGTCAATAATGGCCGCTGTCATTTGTTCATCGTAAAAAATGCTTACCCAGCGGCTGAATTCTAAATTAGTGGTTAATACCATGCTCCTCCTTTCATAGCTGTCCGAAATAACCTGAAACAGCAGTTGTGCGGCTTCCCGATCCAGCGGCACATAGCCCCACTCGTCGCAAATCCGAATTACCCTTCACACGATGGATTTATTAGGAGCAAAGACAGAACTTAACGAAGCATTTAAAAGACTGAGACAGGCTAACTAATAGCCTGTCTCTTTTATTTGAAGCGTTTTTTCAGTTCTGAGTAGAAATTTTCCCGTGTTCCAATCTGCATAACGATTACTATTATTTCATCCTCTTTAATCTGGTAAGCTATGCGGTACTCAACGCCCGTAACCTTTAGATGGTATGAATAAATCGTTGCCAAATCTCCTTTTAGTGGGTCTCCAATAAACGGATTTTCTGCTATCTTATCAAGGGCGGTTAGTATCTTAGTTCGTACAGGTTTATCAAATTTTCTAAGCTCCCGTGCGGCAGAGTTAAGTACAACCAGTTCATACATTTTCGTTCTCCCGTTTCAAGTCGGCAAGGGACACGTATTCTTTTTTGCTATATTCTTGCTCTGCTTCGGCAACCAAGCTATCTAATGCTTTATTTAGCTGTACCTGATACACTTTTACCGTCTGCTCTGTCACAGGCTTACCATCTTTTGCTAAGTCTGCACGAATAAGGTCTTGCATTTCATCAGCTACAGTACGGGGCTTCAAAATTATCTGTTCTCCGTCAATTATGATTTTGACTTTACTGCCTGCCCCGAGCTTGAATTTATCCCGAACCTCTTTCGGCAGGACGAATTGACCTTTACTGCTCATTACAATATCGTATTCCATATTACACCTCCGAGTAAGAAGTAAGTTTTCTTACTTATATTATATCCTACTATCCCTGAAAACTCAAGTACAGCAAAGAAAAACAGGCTCGAAAGCCTGTTAGTTTTTTAAATCATTACTATTAATATAACCGTGTTTCTTGGGTATAGCAGGAAATTTACTAGGGTCTACATTCGGCGGTAATGTTTGCTCTACTTCTAGCCAATTCCCATGTATACTAATGATTTTGTAGCCGTCAAGAGTGATTATCATATCTACTAGGTGCTGTGGTAGTTTCTCTTCCGATTTCGTCAGCAGCAGCTTGTAATAGGTGACTATGTCTTCTGCAATCAGGTTGCCTTGCTTGTTCTCGCGCTTTGCTGGTTTAGTGAAGAGCGGGTTCTCACCGAAGGTATCAATCAGCAATGCCATCAATTCCGCCCACTCTATCGGCCAAAGGTAATCGTCGCCAGCTTCCTGCTTTTTTTTTTTGAGCCTTCTTCTATATTCCTCTTCTATGTTGTACATCGCAAAAAATCTGTCAAGCCAGTTGAGAAAATTTCGTTCACTTACGCCAGCCATCTTGCAGAATTCTTTGTGCGAGAAATCTACATCTCTGATTTTGTCTCCTCTACCCATGCCTCATGACCTCCTTGTTGTACATTCACTATTTTACCCTGCCCGTCAGTCATTGACAAATCCTCGGGGAACATACAAAAAAAGAAGCCTCAACCCTTGCGAGCACAAGGAATGAGACCACTTTTGCTGTCTTCGAATGGTTTACTATTCAATTAGCTAGAGCGTTTGCTTTGCAGATGTCACTGTTACTTCCATGACAGCGCGAGCCCAATCGAATTTTTTCTTCATACGGTCAAAGTCCTCGCCAGATTTTATAAAACGAGCGCTTCCCTTAACGATAACACCTGTTCCTTTCGCTCTATAGCCTTCAACTTCTCTATTGGCAATTGAAAGAGTAACCTCGTTGTTGGCAGTAATATTTTTCTCAGTCCTTAGAAAACCGTAGGCTGGAATCAGGAGCTTGTCATCAGGAGTTACCTCAATATAGCTATTCCAGGTATTAACTAAGTGAGGACCATCGGCTCCGTTAGTCATAATAGAAACTGCTCCATCTACAGGGTGAGACAAAATCTCCAATAATTTTTCGTTTAGCACAATTATTACATCCTTTCGTTTAGACTTGGAAATACAGGCAAGGTGCTGGACTGCATATCGTTTGGACGAATGAGTCCTAAAGAATTGGACAGGGGATTAAACTATTGTCTGAATCTGGACTTTATGACGAACTTATTGTGGGCACTTAGCAGAAAATTATGCAAACATAAGCAAATCTGCGCATGTTTTTTCCATACCTTTCCGCAAAATTACCCCTTCATTTTCGTGCTGGCAATACGTAAAGGGTTAGCATCTGTTTCTTTGAGGGCAATGAGGGCACCGTCATGCATGTAGACAAAAAACAAGACCCCAATCCCCGCAAACACAAGGATTGAGGCCATTTTGCACCGTTACCAGTGATACGGTTCTCCGTATCGGGTCAAACGGTGCAGGAAAGGACGTACTGGCTGGACATAACGATGCACCCAACGCAAATTCTACAATGTATTTCATACTGCATCAATATTCCCTATTGATTTTTAGCTTCTTTTGATTTTGCGTCCATCAATACGAATCTAGATGTTTAACATCAAAAGGAACAAAAACAGTCTTCTCAACAGGATAGTTTTTACGTCTCAGATATGAGGGATGTAATGGATATTTACCATTGTGTTTGCCAGGTATAGTTTTCACACGGACTAACCTATCTGCATGTTGTTTCAATAGATTCTTTAATTTATTTGGGAAAAGCGTTTGAGTTTTCCCTTTAATTAGTCGACCCCAGCCAACCCAAACAGGATTTGTAGCAAGACTTAAAACTCTTGTAATTATTTCGAGATTTGAGTCGTCGAAGTACCAAATGATTGAATCAGGATCTCCACCCCTAAGTGGTATTAAATTAATAATCTCAACTTTCGCAGATAGAAATAGGCAAATAAGCCTTGATGTAATTGGGCAAGGCAGCCATCCATTGTGACAGTTGACATTTAATAAATTTTGCAACGCGTTTGTTAGCTTTTTCCACTACCCCATTAAGAATTTCAAGCAACTGAGTCAAAGCAACGACCCAATCCAGTTCGGCAAGTTCATCACACATTGCTAAGAACAGACCGCCTAAAGTCCTGGCATCTCCATGTTGGCGATGCTGCCAGCTAAGAATGATATATCTGGCAAAAACAATCGTCGTGTGGCTTATAAGCATATCGAAAGAGCGTCCTTGAAATTCTTTACCCAATTGCAATAGCGATTTTGTGCACTTGAAAAAAGTCTCAATGTCCCAGCGGATACCATACAAGCGTATGATTTCTTCTGCTTCAAGAGTTACATCGGTAGACAAAATGGCTAACCACTCTCGCTTTTTGGTTCTATGCTGAACAAAGACTATTGTAACGGGAATGTCATTGGATAAAGTGGTTGTAATTGAACGCAAAATGCCATTTCGTTTAAACGTTTTAACGCTTGCCACCATATATAATTCCTTGAGGCTTAAATATTTCCCATCCACCTGTAGCGATGATTGTTGTCCTTAACCATGCCAATAACGTCAAGGCCGCGTTTGCGCACAGCGCGAATCAAGGGCGCATGAGTAAACCAACTATCCATAAGGACATAAGACGCATTTACGCCGCTTTTTAGTGTACGGTCTATCATGTCAGGTATGACCTCAGGTGCCTTTTGCAGTGCTTCCAACCTACGTTTATAGCCGTGGCTGCGTTTATCTATGGTTTCATTTATCCCATTAAGGCAAGACGTTTGAGAACTAAGCATAGCAAAATCGGTTGGAATAAAAGTGTGACCGTCAGACCACCCCAAAGTTAACATACGAAATCCTTTATAGTAGCAATTGTCGGTATGATCCTTACACCTCGCTAACAGCTCCACTTTTTTGCTGCGATTTCGCTTATAGGCTGAATCATCGACGATCAAAACACGGGTCTGCTTTTGTGCTGTCAAAGGTATAACTTTTTCAATGACATGACTACTGAATGCAGTCAAAAAACGCTGCCAAGCAAAATTCGAGCAGTTAAGAAAGCGGTATATGGCATCTTTGCAAGGGAAACCGGCGTTGTTTCGTTCGCTTTCCTGCATGCTGAACCAATTACGATGTCGAAACAGTAAGCAAAATACAATCTGAAAAAGATAACTGCAGGCAAAACCCAAATTGCGTTTAATTCCTGCTTGGCGCAAATGTTTGAGCACTTTGAGTTCCGCAAAAACAGTTCTTATTTCCTCTGGCAGTTGATTTTCTTGGTTACTTTGTTTTAAACTATTCATATGGAAGGCACCTCTTCTGTATGGTAGTGTTGTGGCAATTTCACTATACCAGACATTGGGGGTGTTTTCCATTGTCAAGAAAGATTATTTTTTTGCATTGACGCTAACTGTTTCATGGCATTGAGCCAATTTTGGCTCTGCGAAAGTTGAGTTATCAACTTATATGCGCTGCAAAAAACTAAGGTATTGATAGATGGAGAGCCACATACGCTGAAAGGTGTACGTGTGGTTCGGAGGTTGGCCTTCCCTTCATAGGCTGCACGGTTGATGTAGTCTATGATCCCGCTGACACGAGTGAACTGACGGTGGAGTATCAAGGACATACTCCATGGAAAGTGAAGCAACTGGTGATTGGCGAACGGACAGGGAAACGCCCAGGACTGCCCGAACACTTAACGCCACAGCCAACTGACTCATCAAGACTCCTCGCGGCCGCAACAGAAAAGAACTCAAAGCGCCAAAAAGAGCAAATCCCTGCTGTATCCTACCGAACAGTTCGCCGGGGAGATGATCGCCATGTTTGAGGCATTCTATGGCTTTCAGCGTACGCCATTTTCACGGGATATCCCAACCCAGGCGTTATATTCTTCCGTCATACATGATGAGATGCTGTCACGGCTTGAATATGCCGCCGAGCGCCAGCTGTTTGCCGTAATTACCGGAGACTGCGGTACAGGAAAAACCACGACAGTCCGGCGCTTTCAAGACAGCCTGAATCCCGCCCGCTTTAAGCTTTTATATCTGGCAGATTCTAGTCTAACGCCACGTCACTTTTACAAAGGACTGCCAGAACAATTAGGATGCGAAGCAAAATTTTATCGCGGTGACGCCAAACGCCAACTCCACCGGGAAATCGAATTGATGCGGGGAATCCACGGTTTGCTGCCGGTGGTCGTAGTGGATGAAGCGCATTTATTAGACAAGGAAATGCTCGAAGAAGTGCGCTTTCTTCTTAACTTCAAGATGGATGCCCAAAGTCCTATGGCCCTTATCCTTGTCGGGCAGAGTAAGCTTTGGGATCGCCTAAAGTTACAGGCCTATGCCGCTATTCGGCAACGCATTGATATTCAGTGCAGGCTGCCGCACTTCGACCGCTCGCAGGTTGGGGAATACATAAAAAGGCACCTTGCATATGCAGGCGCTGAACGAGATATCTTTTCGGATGGGGTAATTGATGAGATTTTCCGCTATTCAGGTGGAGCGGCACGGCTCGTAAACAAAGCTTGTACACATTGCCTGTTCTATGGCGCACAAAACGGTCGCCGAATCATTGACGATCATATGGTTAAGATCGTGATTCAGGGAGAACTTGCTTAAAAACTAAGCTGCCGGGGCTGTTGGACAACATTCTCGGCAGCTTTAGGACAACTAACGTCGTCAATTCTTGGACATTATGCGGGAGCAGTAACAAGATTACGACATGTTAACATCCTAATAACTTCAAATTATTACGTTCACCCAACCGAAGAAAAGGTAAGAAAGTTAGGCGAAGTCACGCAAGAGATTTTTACAGGAATAAAAAATACAGATATAAAGAAAAATGCTCCTGAACAAGAAATGTCAGAAGCAAATTAAGTAAATGGTCTATCCAAAACCGTCTTGTTGCGAGCAAGGCGGTTTTATTAATTAAATGGTGCGAGTGACCAGACTTGAACTGGTACGGGGGTTAAGCCCCGACGGATTTTCTTCCCCGCTACAACTTTCGTTGCCAATCCTCAAGGATTATTTGTGGGCTGGACTTTCTCTTCACCATAAACCTTACGGTTCGTAGGTGCCGCCTATTAAGTCTCTACACCTTCCCTTTCGGGCTTGGCTCGGGATTGCCATTTTACAGGTTTCCCCGAATTTAAGCGGTTCTACTCTTAGAATTTCTTCTAAGGCACTCAAATTTTTTACATTTAAGTCCGTTGCGTCTGCCGATTCCGCCACACTCGCATAAAATATTTAGTTTTCAAGATTGCAGACAGATTGCAGAAACTTTTCTGCAATTCCGAGGCTCCTTGATTTACAAGGCTTGCGCGGGTTTATTACAAGGGTTTTTAAGTCCGTTGCGTCTGCCAGTTCCGCCACCCCGGCAAGAGGTGTTTTGGAGGCGGCACCCAGATTTGAACTGGGGAATAAAGGTTTTGCAGACCTCTGCCTTACCACTTGGCTATGCCGCCGTATATTATGGAGCGGAAAACGAGATTCGAACTCGCGACCCTCGCCTTGTCAAGGCGAGGGTCTACCGCTGAGCTACTCGCATAAATGGTGCCTCAGGGCAGAATCGAACTGCCGACACGAGGATTTTCAGTCCTCTGCTCTACCGACTGAGCTACCGAGGCATGGCGACCCCGAACAGATTTGAACCGTCGATCTCCGCCGTGACAGGGCGGCATGTTAAACCGCTACACCACGGGGCCACTATATTGATAATAGGATGTTCTTCGCTATCGCTCAGAACTAAGCGATTCACACAAATTTCCGTGTCGCTATCGCTCCTAAAAACTTGGCTCTCTGCTTAAAGCGACTCACTCAGGTTCTCATTTCGCCTACCGGCTCGTGAGAACCTGGTTCGCTGCTTATGGTGACCCGTAAGGGAATCGAACCCTTGATACCGCCGTGAAAGGGCGGTGTCTTAACCTCTTGACCAACGGGCCAAAATTCACGTCACTTAGATAGTATACCCAAAACCATTACATTTAGCAATAGTTTTTTTATTCTTTAACTATTTATTCACATACATTATCTTTACCAATAAACTTTGTCAGTGAGAGCGTCATAGCCATTCGCTTCTCACCGGCACCGTATTCATCCACCCTAAAATCTGTAGCTACAAAGCCAAATTTTCCTTCATAAACTCTGACTGCAACAACGTTATCCGGATCGACAGTCAGCTCAACCTCTTCAATATTTTCACCAGCTAGCTCCCGTAAACTTTTATCAATGAGTTTTGTTCCCACCCCTTGACCACGCACCTCTTTAGCCACAGAAACACCAAACATATAAGCCCGCCGTGGGATTTGCCAATCCAGCATATATTGAACCAAGCCAATAACCTCAAAATTTTTTCTTGCAATATACACACGACCGTGCCGAATTAACGGTACAAGATGCCATTCATTTAAGCCGCCAATTCCAAATGCCTCTGTTTCCAGTTGAACCAAGCGTTTAATTAGTTGGGGTTCAACCGTTTGTACCCTTTCGATTGTAATCATTGTTTCCTCCGCTTAAACAATTTTTTCACATATCTCGAATCACTAGCCGAAAGTAGTCCAGGGTAAATTAACCCAAATGAAATTTCATCTCCAACCTTTATATCTTGATTAGCATTTGTAATATCAACAATGGTATGGTCACTACTGGCTCCTAATATCATCAATGTTTCATCAAGCGGAAAAATGCCTTCTATATAAACATCCTGTTTTCCTAAAGCTAAAATTGCTCTTTTCCTTATCCCTGCATCTTCAAATTGCGGAATATTGCCAAAGGCATCTCTGCCAATCTCTCCTACCGGCACAGACGGCTTGGATTTGACCTCAATAACCTCAGCCCGTAAACGAAAGGCATCTTGATGAAGACCGGGAATTTTCCGGTTATTAGTAGTGTCTGTTCCTAGTAAAATTCCTTCACCGATCCTCAATTGATTAATCCCGTCGGGAACTATATTATTTTCCACTAATAACAGCGTGGATGTCCCACCACCCGAAATTATATCCATCTTATATCCTAATTGACGCTCAACCGTGTCAGCTAATTCAACCAAAAGTCCTAAATTATCAACACTAGGAAGGACACCGCCAAAGCACCCCATGTTAGTCCCTAAGCCTACTAACTTCACGCCTTGCAAGCAAATAATCTGTTCAACGGTTCCAAGCACATGTTCTTGCAGAATACCTTCGCGGAGATCGCCAACATCTACCATCAAAATGACTTGATGTACTTTTCCTATTTTGCTTGCTGCGTCAGCCAAAGCCTTAATTACCGTTATTTCTGAATTGATACTTGTATCAGCATATCTGACAACATAGTCAACGTTACTTAGGCGAGGAATTCTCAGTAACGTAATTGGCTGATTAAAATTTCGCTTTCTAAGTTCAACAATATTTTCCATTCTGGCATCTGCCAGTTCCTGAATTCCGCCTTCCACCATAGCCGTAACAATCTGGTGAATGGCAGTAAACCCTTTGGTAACACCAACCACGTCTATTCCTTTTTTCTGGCACCTTTTTACTACCTGATCTGAATTGAAAGTAATTTTATCTAAATCAATTTCTAAAACTGCCCCCCCTTGCACATAGACCGCCTCCTCATTCCATCTATATAGTATCCATAAAGATTTACAGGCGTGTTGTTAGTATAAGCGTAAGTCAAGCGCCAGCGGTGGAGCGTTACTAACAACACGCCCAGAAAAAAATCTTTATTGGATTTCATATAGCCAATATAAGGTATTTTAGCCTTTTACCCTATTTTCTTATTCCTACATACGGAAATTCATATCATTATACCTGTTTCGTATGAATAGTACGTATAGGAAAGGGTATTTCTATCCCTTCCTGGTTATACCTTACATGAAGACGCTTGATGAATTCATGCTTAATTAAATACTGATCTACAAACTCTTTAACCCTAAGTACAACATTAAAATTAATGCTGGAATCCCCAAAGGTGTGGAAACGGATGACTGGTTCAAAATTTTCAATACTGCCGGCTATCTCAGACATTACTTCTTTGGCTACCTCAATCGTAACCTTTTCCACATGTTCCAGATTACTTGCATAGCTAACACCTACCGCAACTAAAACCGACAATTCTTTATCCGGCATATGGTAATTGGTAATAATTGTCGAAGCAATTTTCTGATTGGGAACTATAATCAAATTGTTGCCTAAGGCTTTGATAATTGTATTCCGCCAAGAAATATCAACAACATTTCCTTCTTCACCGGTACTCAGTTTGACATAATCCCCGGCCTTAATTTGTTTTGACAAAAGAATGTGCAGCCCTGAAAACAAATTTGATAATGTGTCTTGTAACGCTAACGCTACAGCCAAACCACCTACGCCCAGAGCTGTTAAAATAGGAGCTATTGAAATCCCGAAAGTTTGAAGCAAAATCAATGTTCCGGTCAGGTATGTCAAGACTTCTGCAATATTGGCTAAAATAGACGCAGAGGGAAAAGCCCCTTCAGCCTTACGGGCATAAATAGTAACTATTTCGGAAAGCATACGTGCGGTTACCATAGTAAGGGAAAATACCCCAATTACAATTAAAGCCCCACCTAAAAACCGTAGCCACTCCGCACTTATTTCAATGATGTGCATAGCACTATAGCTCCCCAGAATGCCCCCCCATATAACGGGCATACCTCTTAGAGCCTTGCTAACAACCTCTGAATATTCTGCCAAAACATTTGCAACCATTTGATTTAGTTTACTCAAAATGCCTTTACTTATAATAACTCCTAGCGCGTTACATATTAGAAAAACTGCTAAAGAAAAAAATATCCCTCGTACATCAAACATTTGTATGAACATAAATTCCCCCCATTATCTAATCTGCTAATTAACAGATACCGGGCTCACCAAAACTATTGATGTTTTCGCAGCCATAATAACAGTTTCCTAAACGCAGTATCCTTACGGGGATAAATGCGTACTTGGCCGGTATCTGACAACATTTTCCCCATATCAACGGCTATCGAAGCGCTTTTTCGGGATACAAGGACTTGGCTTGAGTACACACTATTGTGCCCAATAAAAATGTACCCAACCACACAACTTATAGCGGCATATGGTGCAACCTGAGAGCCAAACAATTCAACAGCCATAACAGTTGCCGCTATGGGAGTATTGGCCGCTGCCGACAATGTGGAAACAAGACCAATGGCAGAATACACAGCAATATTCGACGCTGAAACAAAATTTCCAAATGCATTGCCGACGGCTGTCCCGATAACAAATAGCGGCGTCAAAACCCCCCCGCTACCGCCGGTCTCCAATGTTATCGCAGTAGTAAACATCTTCCATAGCGCCGCGCTCCAGGGCAAGGTATCACCATTGAGTCCCGCTTCCATAATTTCTATCCCTAATCCCAAATACTGGTCTGAAATGTAATTTCCAACCAGCACCAGCAGCACTCCACCCACAAAAGTCTTAAGATAGGAGTGACCATCTAGTTTTTTTAAAGATAATTTTACCAAACCAAATAATTTGATAAAGATGAGTGCCGCTATGCCGCATAGTATGCCTAAAATAAAAGCATGCAGCAGCAAAGCGTTATCAGCATATGGAACAACAGTGAAATTATTGTAGAAATACGTGTTCCCTAATAATAATGACACCTGAAAACTAACCATCCCTGACACAAAAGCAGGAAACAGTACCTCGTATAACATTTGCCCTAAAAACAACACTTCCACACCAAACAATGCCCCTGCAATCGGTGTTCCAAACACGCTGGCAAAGCCGGCACTAATACCGCAAATTACTAATTTTTGACGATCATGGTCATTGATTTTTAAAAGATCAGCCAAAGCCGAAGCCAACCCAGCCCAATCTGTGCGCAAGGACCTTCCTTCCCCGCCGACCCGCCTCCGGCAAGTGTAAGGACTGTACCCAACAATTTTACCGGAACGACAGCCAGCGCAATTTTACCTTTTCTACTATGCACAGCCTCAATGACTTTTTCCGTTCCATGTCCTTTGGCATCAGGAGCAAACCGGCTTACCAGCCACTGCGTCATGAGCAGCATCACAGGCAAAAACAATAAATGATGCGGCGCCATTTGCACCTGGTTTGTAGACCATCCCAACAATTTGAGAAATACTGTAGTACTTATTCCAATAATTGTTCCGACAAGCGCGGAGTAAATAAACCATTTTGTCATACTCACAAGAATTGTTACATGTTCGGCAACCACATGTTTTATCACACTCACTTTTAACCATCTCTCCTAAATATATGCAATAATCCTGTTCGCCACTAATATACTTTGGCGTTATTGGCTGTCGAGCTAATGTTAAAGGCGGCCGCAAAAATCTTCTTGGCAACCGGTGCCGCTGACTCAGCCCCATAACCGCCATGCTCAACAATAACAGCAACAACAATCTGGGGATCTTCAAATGGTGCATAGGCTACAAACCAGCCATGATCCTCGCCTTGTGAATTTTCCGCTGTTCCTGTCTTGCCGGCAATAGAAACAGGAAAACCTTGAAAAATACGCGCGGCAGTACCGCCAGGTAGTGCTACTTCATGCAAAGCCTCACCGATCACATTAAGTGTACTCTGGGAAATCTTAATACTATCAATATTCTAATGCTGCTGTACCGGTAATAATTTTAAAAGTAGAACCTGGCGGATATTCTCCGGAAATTGCTCTGTTTGCCATTGGATTAAATGGATTGTCACTCAACTGCTTCCAGTCCTCAGAAGAAATTCCTCCGTTAAACAAATTAGGATTAAATGTTGGCCTACTTACCATCGCCAATATTTCGCCTGTATTCGGATTCATGACGACAACCGCAGCCGCTTTGGCATTCACCCGTCGTTTTGTTTGCAAATAATGAAGTTGTTCATCAAGTGCTTTTTCCGCTGCGTGTTGAATCTGATAGTCGAGCGTCAATATCCTAAAATTCCCCTTTATCTGTAATGATTAGAAAAAAAAACAGGTGAATTCCGTTTTGCAGACTCCACCTGTTCCTATATATTTATAAATTTTCAATATCAATTATAGCAAAGTGCTCTCAACACGGTCAAGATCATTTACACTATCTTTTATATCCGATCTCGGCAATTTCTGCCAATAATGTGCAAAAATCTTCCGGACTATGCACTATGTACTTCGCCTTTGTTTCAAGCATTCCGATCTTGATCGAACAGGCGTCAGGAGGCAGTATCTTGAACAAATCCTCATCTGTCCTGTCGTCGCCTGCCGCCAAAATGAATTCATAGTCGGCACGGTCCAGCCAGGGCTTAACCGCTGCACCTTTATTGATCAGTTTGTGCCTAATTTCCAGTATTCTGTTGCCTTCCAGTACCTGTAAATCGGTATGCATGGTAAAATTGATCAGTTCCCATTTTAATTCGTTTGCCCGAAAATCAGCAATCTCCTTTTCCGCTTTCCGGTAGTGCCAGACAACCGAACAATCTTTTTCTTCAATAAATGATCCTGGCAATAAATCCACGTAAAACTGGAGAATAGGCAAAACCTGAGTACGCCAATCCGGAGGCATATTGATGGCCTTCTCCCAGTCGCCGGATTTTTGCCGGCACCAGGCACCGTGCTCAGCAATCATATGAAGAGGAAGATGCCCCAGCCATTGTTGAAGAATACCTTTTTCCCGCCCGCTAACAATGACCACGTCGTTTCGCTCATCGCTGACAATTTTTTCTAAAGTCTGAAGTAAACAATCGTCCGGAACAGCCGCCAACGGATCATTGGCAAAAGGCACCAAAGTACCGTCATAGTCGAGCAGAATCAATCTTTTTTGAGCCGCGCCATATTCTTGTAAAATTGCATTGCGCAACTGCCCGGCTACAATTTTCGCCGCCGCCTTTCTCTCCGATTCCCGCATTCCTAACAACTGCTTGATAAATAAATCAGCCCAGCGAATGACATCATACTTGGCCAACAGCACCTGCATGCCCTGGTTTCGCCGCTGCTGTTCGTGTTCAGGCATCTCCAGCGCCTCTTTAATTGATCCGGCTATCTCCTCAATACTGTTAGGATTGACCATTATCGCCTGATCCAGTTCTTTGGCCGCGCCAGCCATTTCACTTAAAATCAGTACTCCCTGATTGTCGGCTTTGGCGGCAACATATTCCTTGGCCACCAGATTCATTCCGTCCCTTAGTGGCGTAATCAGTGCCACATCACTGGCGCTGTACAGTGCGACAAGTGGCGATAATGGCAGGTAGCGGTACTGATAAACGATGGGAACCCAGCGTAATGTGCCAAACCGGCCATTGATCCTGCCCACAGTCTCATCGATATTTCTTTTCATGGATTGATACTGGTCGACACCTACTCTTGACGGAACTACGACTAAAGCAAGTGTAACTTTTTCCTGCCAGTGAGGATTCTGCTCCAAGAATAAAGCAAAAGCCTCCAGCCGATTGGCGATCCCTTTGGTGTAGTCCAACCGGTCTACTGAAAGGATAATCTTTCTGTCGCCAAGCATCCGGCGGAGTCGTTCAGACTCGCGGATAACCCGCGGTTGCTTGGCTGTCTCATGATATTTGGCGAAATCAATGCCCATGGGGAAGGTGTCGACCCGCACCGTTCTTTCACCGATACGAACCCGGCCAAGCGCATGTGCAAGCCCGAGAATACGGGCTACACTATTCAAGAAATGCTGCGTATAATCGATAGTATGAAAACCGATAAGATCGGCTCCCAGTAAGCCTTCCATAATTGCGGCGCCCCACCGCCGGGGTAGCAGGCGGAAAATTTCATAATCGGGGAACGGAATATGCAGAAAAAAACCAATAGGGACATCCGGCATCCGCTGCCGCAACATTTCCGGCAGCAGCATCAGGTGATAGTCATGTATCCAGATTACATCATCAGGACGGGCAATCTGGCATACAGCATCGCAAAAGACCTTATTCACCGCCACATATTGCTCCCAGAGATCATCCTCAAATTTGGTCAGACTGAAAAAATAATGGAATAACGGCCAGATGGTCTTATTACAAAACCCTAGATAGAATTTATCCATCGTAGCTTCATCCAAAAATACCGGAAAGGCACCAAACTCTTTAGAAAGACGCTCGCGGATTGCCGGTTGGTCAGACATCTCGACCGACAACCCCGGCCAGCCGATCCATACTGAATCCTTTTCAGTAAATGCGGTATTTTGTAGAGAATTAAAATAAGCGCTGAAACCCGAAACAAGTCCGCCCACACTTTCTTTAAAAATATACTCTCCCTGCTTCTTGTCGATCGTAACTGGCAGACGGTTAGACACTACCAGTAGACGCTTCATTCCTAAGTTACTCTCCATCTCCCATTCACCTCTCCATAATTTGCGTCTCACCCGGAAAGCCTTGGTCTGTCAAACTCGATTGTCCGTAACAGTCCGCGCAAAGCAATACCAACCCAGGGCGGACGGCTTTTTAGCTCAGAAACCACTTGATGCAGACCGCGCTGCAACAGAAACACGTCCAGCAATACCTGCAATTGCTGCTGATCAACCGGCAGCAAACCTGTGCCCCGGATGGTGTTATGGTATCCTTTAAGGAAGCAGGCTGCTACCCAATTATACCAGGAATGACTCCACATCTGGAGCAACTCCTGAGTTTCCGTTGTTTCCGTTAATACATTCACCCCCGGTACTAGTCCCAAATTAACAGCTTGTGAAGCACTGTACAGCGAATATAACATACTAGCCACATCCAGTAACGGTGAACGTTTCAAGCGCCGTTCACTAAGCGGCCGATCCGGATTACCCTCAAAATCAATGATAACAAAATCATTACCGGTGTATAGCAGTTGCTCCAGCCGGTAATCACCATGATACCTGATGCGTGCAGCATCGAATTCCATCTTTTTTATATTTTCTATACGCCGCATTATTTCTTGTTCATATTCAATTATCTTAGCCGCGATCGGTTGGTCATCCTGCTTCAAAGCGGTCAATTGTTTTTTCAGTAGCCACATTATTCCGCTTAGTTCCTGGGCCACTCCATGATACAACGAATGGCGGTAAAAATCGGTAAACGGTTCGGGTGCGAAGTCAGGATGGTCCTCCCCGCCGGCCAGGGCGATATGCATCTCGCCAGTTCGCAAACCCAATTGCTCCACCGAATCCAGATAAGACCCTGTCATCTCCCTGACATCAGCCGGAACTTCTTTGTCCACTGCCGACCAGAACGAAACAGGCAATAACGGCTGCTTACGGCTGCTTAAAATACGTTCATAAAAATCCGCCAGATGGTCCAGGGCACAATCCCAAGCTGTACCCCGGTGAGGTACAAATTGTTGCAATACAGCGATTGTAACTACATCACCGCGGTCGTTATAATATTCCATAGAGCCGTGCAGTTTGGGCACGTTGGCGAATTCTATCTCAGAAAGATACCGCAATATCTCAAGTTCCGGGTTAACCCCGATATCCATTTTTCGAAATACCTTAAGCACAAAGAACGGTTTAAACAGCACCGAAGTGTTATTATGTTCATTAGCTAGTGTCTGTGAATCCGGAATTGTCTGATTCTGTTTCACCAATGCACGGAAATAAGCACTGTGTTTGGAAACCAGTTCGCCAACTTGTCCTTTCAATTTACGACGTTTGTCAATCACTGACCATAATGTTTGATGAAATTTTTTATCATCGCTGACTTCATATAGCATCCGTTCTTCATGATCCCGCCGAATGCGGGCAACGACATTGCATCCGGCCGGTCTTGCGACCAAATCATCCGCAGATTTTAGCGCCAGATTAAGTAGATATGTTTCCGGATTGCCTTCCAAATACTCCACCATGATAAATACCATTTGAACAGCCGTATCCGGTAGCGGAATAATTTCCCGGACGGTTACGGCTTTTACCGTTTTTTCTTGGCCGCCAAACCAACTGCATGTATTTAAATAAGCCGCTAGAGTATCAGTCAGTTCAGGTTGGAGGGCACGCCCGAATAGCTCCGCCCAGTCACTGACCTTCAATACAGGAGCCGACTCGATCGCTCCTGTATATAATGGGCGCAGTTGCAGGCTTCGTGGATTTTCCAGCGTAAACCAGAAAAATGTGTGTGGACCTAGAGAAATAAAATACATGCCTTCATTAATAACCGGGAACGGTGTCCGTCCAATCATCTCAACCGGTACCAACCCCCGGTATTTGGCCAAATCAAGTTGGGCATAGGTTACAAACCGGGACAAATTGGCAACGACCAAAATAGTTTCGTTCCCATATTTACGGACAAACGCCAACACTTTGCGATTGTCTGATTCAATGAACTCCATGGTCCCCCTGCCAAATGCCTTATATCGTTTGCGCAACGCGATAAGACGGCGCATCCACCATAGAAGCGAACTGGGCTCGTTTTGCTGAGACTCGACATTGACCGCTGCATAGTGATATTCAGCATCTGCTACCACCGGCAAATATAACCGCTGTGAACTCGTCCAGGAAAATCCTGCGTTGCGGTCGGCGCTCCACTGCATAGGAGTACGCACGCCATCGCGGTCGCCCAGATAAATATTGTCGCCCATGCCAATTTCGTCGCCATAATAGATAATGGGTGAACCCGGCAATGAGAACAATAACCCGTTCATCAACTCGATCCGGCGGCGATTATTTCCCAATAGGGGTGCCAGCCGCCGACGGATACCGAGGTTAATTCTGGCACGTGAGTCTTTGGCGTACATACGGTACATATAATCGCGGTCTTCGTCGGTAACCATTTCCAGCGTCAATTCGTCGTGATTACGCAGAAACATGGCCCACTGGCAATTGTCAGGTATAGGCGGCGTACGCCGGATAATTTCGATAAGCGGAAAACTGTCTTCCATTCCCAAGGCCATAAACAAGCGTGGCATAATAGGGAAATGATACACCATGTGACATTCATCGCCATTACCAAAATAAGGAATAACATTTTCCGGCCATTGGTTGACCTCAGCCAGCAACATCTTATCCGGATACTTACTATCAATATATCTACGCAGATACTGTAAAAATTTGTGGGTTTCCGGCAAATTGTCGCAACTAGTCCCCTCTCGTTCATAGAGGTATGCAACAGCGTCCAGTCTGAACCCGTCGACGCCAAGGCGCAACCAGAAATCAACCGTTTTTAGTATTTCCCGGCGAACGTCGGCGCTGTCGTAATTCAAGTCCGGCTGATGGGGATAAAAGCGGTGCCAGTAGTATGCTTTGGCAACAGGATCCCAAGCCCAGTTTGAGGATTCAAAATCATTGAATATTACCCTTGCACCACTATATTTATCTGATGTATCATTCCATACGTAATAATTACGCCAGCGGCTGCCAGCCGGAGATGTCCTGGCCCGTTTAAACCAACTATGCTGATCCGATGTGTGGTTTAGCACCAGGTCGGTAATCAAACGCATCCCCCGTGCGTGAGCCTCATGGAGAAAAATGCGAAAATCATTCATAGTCCCGTAAAGTGGATTAATGTTTTTGTAATCAGAAATATCATAACCGTCATCCCGCAGCGGCGACGGATAAAAAGGCAGCAACCAGAGAGTATTTACGCCCAGGTCGGCCAGATAATCCAGTTTCTCAATTAAACCCCGGAAATCGCCAATACCGTCGCCGTTACTGTCATAAAATGCCTTGACATGCAACTGATAAATAATAGCGTCTTTATACCAAAGCGGCTGGTTCTCCTGGCGTATTTTATCGTTTTTCATCATTCATCTCCTTTCGGTTATATTACCTATCGTTTAGCTTTCATATTTGCAATATTAATATTATTATGTTCTGTATCAATGCAATATTATCCTGCTAGATGGAATTTATGTATTTTTTTGGTAATCATAATAAGGAGAGACCCTGCGGGGTCGGCTGGCAAGCCGTAAGCCGCAGGGTCTCTCCTTTCGCTTTATTGTGGCTGTTGTAATTCCTTTTTCGCACCCTTTTCTTATCCAAGAAGGAGCCGAAAACCTAGTCCTGCTAGGGCTAAAGATAACATGATTTGAATTGGGCGTGATTGCATTTTAAGGGAAAGCCGTGCGCCTAATTGGGCGCCAACCGTGGCTCCGATACCAGTGGCTATCGCCGGAACTAATAGAATATTGCCAAGCACATAATGCGAAACCACACCAACAAAACTAGAAATAGCGAGCACAAAATGTGACGTAGCCGTAGCAACATGTGTCGGGAATCCGAGCAAATATATCAAGATCGGCACATGAATAGGACCCCCGCCTATTCCCAGTATACTCGATAGGAATCCTACCACAAAACTCAATAAAACTCCTAATAGACGGTTATATTGAAATTCCTCTTTATTGAACGGCTTTTCTTCTACTTTACTGCTTACACTCCGATAAAATATTATGAAAGCCAACAATGTTAACAGGATACCAAAGGTCATATTAAAAGAGTTACTTGTGAAATACTTGGCAAAATAACTACCAAAAAAGGCTCCGGGTATAGTAGCCAAGCTAAATCGAATCCCGGCGTCATAATATACCTTTTTCTGTCTGATATAGGCAAAGGTTCCAGAAAGAGCGTTAAAGAACACCACTGCAAGGGAAGTGCCAATGGCGTACTGAGGAGTATAATGCATTAATAGCAAGAACACTGGAACAAGAATGACTCCGCCTCCGATACCAAGCAACGTGCCGAAAGCTCCCAGTGCTAAACCAAAAATAACAAAAGAAAAAATAGTAATCATATTGTACTCGGTACCCCCTTCAATATTTAATTTTTAATGTTTAGTTTCTTTAATGTTTAGTTTCATTGTATCATAAATGTTGGCGCTCGTAGTGGTTTATTATCAAAATCTACATGAATTGTAAAAAGAAAAAAAGCCTTCCAAACAAAGGTCTGGAAAGGCTTGAATTTACTGGTGACCCACCCGCGACTCGAACGCGGGACACCCTGATTAAAAGTCAGGTGCTCTACCGACTGAGCTAGTAGGTCATAAACTACGCTACTCCTTTTGAATTCAGTCACAACAGATAACAGTTCTAAACTACACAATAGCTCTTCATTGTTAATTGGCAGGGGCGGCTGGACTCGAACCAACGCATGACGGAGTCAAAGTCCGTTGCCTTACCGACTTGGCTACGCCCCTACTTAATAGGTGAACATCCTCTTAGAGGTATGCTCCCTAAAAACTTCACAGAAGAAAGACTGCGCAATATAGGATGTTCCTCGCTAACGCTCGGAACTAAGCGATTCGCACCAATCAGCCTTCGCCTCTCGGCTCGCCTTCTTGGGCTCTCTGCTTATCGCTTTCGCTCTTAAACTTTTGGCTCGCTTGTTTAAGTCAAGTCCTCGGCCGATTAGTACCAGTCAGCTCAATGGATTGCTCCACTTACACACCTGGCCTATCTACCTTATCATCTGTAAGGGGCCTTACTTCTTTCGAATGACAGACCTCATCTTAAGGCTGGTTTCACGCTTAGATGCTTTCAGCGTTTATCCTTTCCGGACGTAGCTACCCAGCTGTACTCCTGGCGGAATAACTGGTACACCATTGGTCCGTCCACTCCGGTCCTCTCGTACTAGGAGCAGTTCCCTTCAAGTCTCTTGCGCCCGCGATGGATAGGGACCGAACTGTCTCACGACGTTCTGAACCCAGCTCACGTACCACTTTAATGGGCGAACAGCCCAACCCTTGGGACCTACTTCAGCCCCAGGATGTGATGAGCCGACATCGAGGTGCCAAACCTCCCCGTCGATATGGACTCTTGGGAGAGATTAGCCTGTTATCCCCAGGGTAGCTTTTATCCGTTGAGCGATGGCCCTTCCACTCGGTACCACCGGATCACTAAGCCCGACTTTCGTCCCTGCTCGACTTGTCTGTCTCGCAGTCAAGCTCCCTTCTGCCTTTACACTCTTCGCGCGATTTCCATCCGCGCTGAGGGAACCTTTGGGCGCCTCCGTTACTCTTTCGGAGGCGACCGCCCCAGTCAAACTGCCCGCCTGACACTGTCCCGAGTCTCGTTACTCCTTCGGTTAGAACTCCAGTAAATAAAGGGTGGTATCCCAACATCGGCTCCACCAAGACTTGCGTCCTAGCTTCTCAGCCTCCCACCTATCCTGTACATCATTTACCAAAACTCAATGTCAGGTTGCAGTAAAGCTCCATGGGGTCTTTCTGTCCAGTCGCGGGTAACCTGCATCTTCACAGGTATTTCAATTTCACCGGGTCCCTCGTTGAGACAGTGCCCAAGTCGTTACACCTTTCGTGCGGGTCGGAACTTACCCGACAAGGAATTTCGCTACCTTAGGACCGTTATAGTTACGGCCGCCGTTTACCGGGGCTTCAGTTCGCAGCTTCGATTGCTCTAACCGCTCCCCTTAACCTTCCGGCACCGGGCAGGTGTCAGCACCTATACGTCAGCTTTCGCTTTAGCAGGCACCTGTGTTTGTGGTAAACAGTCGCTTGGGCCTCTCTTTTGCAACCTCTTTATGCTTCCACCGTTTCAAGTGTACACATCCGAGGCTCCCCTTTTCCCGAAGTTACGGGGACATTTTGCCGAGTTCCTTAACGAGGGTTCTCCCGCGCACCTTAGGATTCTCTCCCCGCCTACCTGTGTCGGTTTGCGGTACGGGCACCTTTTGTCTCGCTAGAAGCTTTTCTTGACAGCCGGGGTTCAGCAAGTTCGCTCTTATTTCTAACAGCTCCCCGTCACTCCTCAGGCTTTTCGCATCACGGATTTGCCTGTGATGCACCCTACAAGTTTAGACGCGACTTTCCATCCTCGCGCTTGCCTGCCCTTCTGTGTCACTCCTTCGCTCAATCGACTCCGGGTGGTACTGGAATGTTAACCAGTTGTCCATCGCCTACGCATCCTCGCCTCGGCTTAGGTCCCGACTGACTCTGAGCGGACGATCCTTCCTCAGAAACCCTTAGGCTTTCGGTGGACAAGATTCTCACTTGTCTTTTCGCTACTCATACCGGCATTCTCACTTCTATACTCTCCAGTACTCCTTACGGTATACCTTCACCGGGTATAGAACGCTCCCCTACCCATGTCGTTAGACATGCCATAGCTTCGGTTCCGTACTTTAGCCCCGGTCATCTTCGGCGCACAATCTCTCGACCAGTGAGCTATTACGCACTCTTTGAATGGTGGCTGCTTCTAAGCCAACATCCTGGTTGTTTCGGAAATTGCACATCCTTTGCCACTTAGTACGGCATTCGGGACCTTAGCTGATGGTCTGGGCTGTTTCCCTCTTGACCACGGATCTTATCACTCGTAGTCTGACTCCCAAGTTTTGAGTACAGCCATTCGCAGTTTGACAAGGTTCAGTAACCTAAACGGCCCCTAGCCCTATCAGTGCTCTACCGTCTGTACTTACCTCTTGAGGCTAGCCCTAAAGCTATTTCGGGGAGAACCAGCTATCTCCGCGTTCGATTGGCATTTCACCCCTATCCACAACTCATCCCAAAGCTTTTCAACGCTCACGGGTTCGGGCCTCCACGCATTTTTACCTGCGCTTCACCCTGGTCATGGATAGATCACTGCGGTTTCGGGTCTACAATAACTAACTTTTCGCCCTCTTGAGACTCGCTTTCGCTTCGGCTCCGTGTTTTCCACTTAACCTCGCTAGTTACTGTAACTCGCCGGTTCATTCTTCAATAGGCACGCCGTCGACCTTTTAACGGTCTTCGACTGCTTGTAGACATACGGTTTCAGGTTCTCTTTCACTCCCCTCCCGGGGTGCTTTTCACCTTTCCCTCACGGTACTATGCGCTATCGGTCGCCAAGGAGTATTTTGCCTTGGAGGGTGGTCCCCCCTGCTTCCCACAGGGTTCCTCGTGTCCCGTGGTACTCTGGATTCCAGCCGTTTCGCCTCTGTCTTTCGCCTACAGGGCTGTTACCTTCTGCGGCCTACCTTTCCAGGTAGTTCGACTAGACCTGGCTCAACTTCCGCCGGTCCTCAACCCCAAAGAGCAAAAGCTCTCTGGTTTGGGCTCTTCCCCGTTCGCTCGCCGCTACTTAGGGAATCTCGTTTGATTACTTTTCCTCCGGGTACTTAGATGTTTCAGTTCCCCGGGTGCCCTCCTAACCTAAGTTAGGTGACGGTGCATTATCACCGCCGGGTTCCCCCATTCGGATATTCATGGATCAGTGCCTGCTTGCGGCTCCCCATGACTTTTCGCAGCTTACCGCGTCCTTCGTCGGCTCTTGGCGCCTAGGCATCCGCCGTATGCCCTTACTAACTTGACTTAGTTACGACTGTTGATCGCGCATCATCTGCTTCGTTGGTCCTCGAAGTGTTTGCTTGCGTACACACTACGTACGCGGCGCTGCACACTTCTCCGGTCCGCCTTGCATCTGATACACGCTGAACAGTCTAAGCCGTTAATAAGCTTTTTCTAATAGCTTACGTTTTGCCTTTAGTATAAATCCTAATTGCGCGTAAAGAACTTCTCATATGTTACTATGAGGCATTACTTTACTTTTGCTTTCTTCTGTGCAGTTTTCAAGGAACATCAGGAATATCTATGTTATCATAGTCACTCGTGTATTTCAACAAGTAACTTCTGGTAACTAGCATTCCCTCAAAACCAAACAATGTAAGAGTTATCATCTGCCAAATGTACCGACCTGGAAGTAGTCCGAGTGTCACCTCGAACGGTTCTCCCTAGAAAGGAGGTGATCCAGCCGCACCTTCCGATACGGCTACCTTGTTACGACTTCACCCCAATCATCGGCCCCACCTTAGACGGCTGGCTCCTTACGGTTACCCCACCGGCTTCGGGTGTTTCCAACTTTCGTGGTGTGACGGGCGGTGTGTACAAGGCCCGGGAACGTATTCACCGCAGTATGCTGACCTGCGATTACTAGCGATTCCGACTTCACGGAGGCGGGTTGCAGCCTCCGATCCGAACTGAGAGCTCATTTGCGCGCTTTGCTTGACCTCGCGGTCTTGCCTCGCTTTGTTTAAGCCCATTGTAGTACGTGTGTAGCCCAGGACATAAGGGGCATGATGACTTGACGTCATCCCCGCCTTCCTCCGCATTGTCTGCGGCAGTCTCCCTTGAGTTCCCACCATAACGTGCTGGCAACAAAGGATAAGGGTTGCGCTCGTTGCGGGACTTAACCCAACATCTCACGACACGAGCTGACGACAGCCATGCACCACCTGTTTTCGCGTCTCCCGAAGGAGAGGGATCTATCTCTAGACCTTTCGCTCAATGTCAAGCCCTGGTAAGGTTCTTCGCGTTGCGTCGAATTAAACCACATACTCCACCGCTTGTGCGGGCCCCCGTCAATTCCTTTGAGTTTCAACCTTGCGGCCGTACTCCCCAGGCGGGATACTTATTGCGTTAACTCCGGCACAGAAGGGGTCGATACCTCCTACACCTAGTATCCATCGTTTACGGCCAGGACTACCGGGGTATCTAATCCCGTTCGCTCCCCTGGCTTTCGCGCCTCAGTGTCAGACACAGTCCAGAAAGCCGCCTTCGCCACTGGTGTTCCTCCCAATATCTACGCATTTCACCGCTACACTGGGAATTCCGCTTTCCTCTCCTGCACTCAAGATCTCCAGTTTCCTGCGCCTATACGGCGTTGAGCACCGCTCTTAGACTCAAGACTTAATGATCCACCTACGCGCCCTTTACGCCCAATAATTCCGGAC
The DNA here is from genome assembly GCA_041428575.1 of Sporomusaceae bacterium ACPt. Classification (GTDB taxonomy): domain Bacteria; phylum Bacillota; class Negativicutes; order Sporomusales; family Sporomusaceae; genus Sporomusa_D; species Sporomusa_D carbonis. The sequence goes on along the minus strand of CP155570.1, from coordinate 984,224 downwards.
AACGCTTGCCACCTACGTATTACCGCGGCTGCTGGCACGTAGTTAGCCGTGGCTTCCTCCTTTGGTACCGTCATTAGCTTGGATTATTCACCCAAACCACGTTCGTCCCAAACGACAGAGCTTTACAACCCGAAGGCCTTCTTCACTCACGCGGCGTTGCTCCGTCAGACTTTCGTCCATTGCGGAAGATTCCCCACTGCTGCCTCCCGTAGGAGTCTGGGCCGTGTCTCAGTCCCAGTGTGGCCGTTCATCCTCTCAGACCGGCTACTGATCGTCGCCTTGGTGAGCCGTTACCTCACCAACCAGCTAATCAGACGCAGACCCATCTCTAAACGGTAGCTTATAAATAGAGGCCACCTTTCTTATCCTCGCCATGCGGCCAGGATACCACATTCGGTATTAGCACCACTTTCGCGGTGTTGTCCCCAATTTAGAGGCAGGTTGTCTACGCGTTACTCACCCGTTCGCCACTATCTGCTGTCCAACACCGATGGCTCTTGTGTTGGCAAAAACTCTCGGTGTTGAACAGCAGACCGTTCGACTTGCATGTGTTAGGCACGCCGCCAGCGTTCGTCCTGAGCCAGGATCAAACTCTCCATGAAAAGCAGGCACACAGCGCTTTAGCGCTGATGTGATCGCTTTGTTCGCTGCGTTAGCAGTCGAACATCCGCGTTATCATGAAGCCATTTGTTGGCTCGTTAAATCAATAAAGAATTAATTTAGGTTTTCGTATGTCGCAAGCGACACACGAACCGCACATCTGGCCCGTACAATGTATCGAGAATACATAACATCACGGCCGTCAAGACCATGAATATTATGCAGCCCGTACGATAGTACGCTTTTGATGCATTCTTACATTGTTCAGTTTTCAGGGAACACATTCTTTTTTTCACCGCTACTGCATCGCAGCAGCGACAGTTATATATATTAGCAGGTTTATTCAACCGTGTCAACATATTTTTTTGGCAATTTTACTCCGAAATTTAATTTAAACCATTCATTTTGGAATATTTTGTCGCATCAATGGCGACTTGTATATAATATCACATACACTGAAGAGATGTCAACAACCTTATTCTTTGTAATTAGTGGAAGTAATATACTTCCGGATACCGCAATATAGCACCCGGAAGTATATTATTATAGTTTTTAAAAACTTTACCTAGTCCCAATAATTTCGCCGTCACTGATGGCTGCCTGGGCGGCTGCCAGTCTGGCTATTGGTACCCGATAAGGTGAACAGCTTACGTAATTCAGGCCAACTTCGTGACAAAAAGCAACCGAATTAGGCTCACCGCCGTGCTCGCCACAAATACCGATCTCCAGGTCAGGCCGGGTTTTCCGGCCACGTTTTACAGCCATGTCCATAAACGCTCCGACACCTTTACGATCAATAACAATAAACGGATTTTCTTTTAAAATTTTGCTTTCAAGGTAATGCGGTAAGAATTTTCCTTCGGCGTCATCGCGGCTAAAGCCAAAAGTAGTTTGAGTCAGGTCGTTGGTACCAAAACTGAAGAAATCACAGAATTCTGCTAGTTCGTCGGCAATGACACACGCCCGCGGCAATTCAATCATCGTACCTACCGCATAGTGGAATTTAACATTGACAGCGGCCATAGTTGCCTTCGCTATAGCATCAATTTTTCCTTTAAATAGCTTCATTTCATTTACATCAATAGTTAGGGGAACCTCAACCTCTGGCAAAACTTTATATCCTTCTTGGGTAAGTCTGGCAGCAGCATTAAAAATAGCTGTTATTTGCATTTCGTAAATTTCCGGGAAAGTGATCCCCAGCCGGCAGCCTCGGTGACCTAACATAGGATTGAATTCGTGTAAACTACGCACTTTTTTCAATAAGCGCAGCTTTTCTTCCAGAAGTACAGGGTCTTTGCCTGTTACCCTAAGTTCGGTTGTTTCGATAAGCAACTCTTCCAGACTGGGCAGGAACTCATGCAGCGGCGGGTCCAACAAACGGATGGTAACCGGATAGCCTTCCATGGCTTTCAATATTCCGTAAAAATCCCCCTCTTGCATAGGTAAAAGGTAGGATAGTGCTTTCTGCCGGTCTTCCAGTGTCTCGGCCAGAATCATTTGTTGTACATGAGGCAGACGGTCCTGACCCATGAACATATGCTCTGTTCTAACCAAACCGATGCCGGTAGCACCAAACTCCCGTGCTTTCTTAGCATCCTCCGGTGTGTCGGCGTTAGCCCGTATTCCAAGATATTTTACTTCGTCGGCCCAACTTAAGAGCGCTGTGTATTCGGCCGAAATTTCCGGATCTTTCATAGGTACTTGACCTAAAATAACGCGTCCGGTTGCGCCGTCAATGGAGACAAGTTCACCTTTTTTAATTACCGTAGTACCTACGCTAAACTCTTCCTTGATATAATCGATTTTGATAGCTTCGCAGCCACAAACACATGGTTTACCCATACCGCGGGCTACTACAGCAGCATGGCTGGTCATCCCGCCCCGGCTGGTCAGAACGCCTTGGGCGGCGACTATGCCGTGAATATCGTCAGGAGTAGTCTCAGTGCGTACCAGCAATACTTTTTTACCCATCTTGCCCAAATGTTCAGCTTCATCGGCGTCGAACACCACTTGACCGGAAGCTGCACCCGGTGACGCCGGCAAACCTTTGGCGATAACATTAAGCTGAGCCTGGCTGTCAATTTGCCGGTGGAGCAGTTGGTCCAGCTGACTGGGATCGACAAGAAGCAATGCTTGCTGTTTAGTTATTAACCCTTCCTGGGCCATTTCATAAGCAATGCGCACACTGGCCTGAGCCGTCCGCTTACCGTTACGGGTCTGGAGTATATAGAGGCGGCCGCGTTCAATAGTAAATTCAATATCCTGCATGTTCTTATAATGACTTTCGAGCAACCGGGCAATTCGGACAAACTCAGTATACATCTCAGGCATTTCTTCTTTTAGTTGAATAATAGGCCGGGGGGTGCGAATGCCGGCAACCACGTCCTCGCCCTGAGCATTGGTCAAAAACTCGCCATATAATGTATTTTCACCGGTTGACGGATTGCGGGTAAAGGCTACGCCGGTGCCTGAGTCATTTCCCATATTACCGAATACCATAGACTGAATGTTGACTGCCGTCCCCAAATCATGAGCAATTTTATTCAAGTTTCGGTAAATAATAGCCCGGTCGTTGTTCCATGAGCGGAATACCGCTTCAATAGCCATTTTCAGTTGCTCCATAGGGTCTTCAGGAAAAGCACGGCCTGTTTTACTGCGTACTAACTTTTTATAGCTATCGATAACTTTACGCAGTGATTCAGGCGTTAGCTCTTGATCATATTTAACACCTTGGTTTTCTTTTTGTTGGTTCAGTAAATCTTCAAATTCATATTTAGGGATCTCCAGTACTACATCTCCAAACATTTGAATAAAGCGGCGATAAGAATCATAAGCAAACCGTAAATTACCGGTATTATTAGCAACCGATTGGACAGTTTGTTCGTTCAAGCCCAGATTGAGGATAGTGTCCATCATGCCCGGCATAGAAAACATTGCACCTGACCGCACAGATACTAATAATGGGTTTGTCAAATCACCAAACTTCTTACCTGCCTGCTCTTCAACAACTGTCAAATTGCGTTTAACTTCATCCATTAACCCATCAGGTAATTTACGCCCCAAGCGATAGTATTCGATACACGCCGCAGTAGTAATAGTCATTCCTGGAGGCACAGGCAAACCGATATTGGTCATCTCAGCCAGGTTAGCCCCTTTACCTCCCAACAGAGCTCTCATATCAGCCCGGCCTTCTTTAAATAAATACACAAATTTATTCACTGATTTCTACCCCTCTCCGATAAATATCCAACATATTGGCAGCTTTGATACCACTACAGCGCCAATTCTCGCCGCTTCGCTTAAAGCGCACTCCACTTCCTCAGTGGAACTCAAATGTGGTTTACACTTAATATCAATCTGCGCGCCGGCAAATCAAGTTTTTAACATCCCCCCAATAAATAAATATCATACTCTAAATCGCTTTAATAATTTAATTAGTATAGCCTATTTATAGCATATTCAATATACATTATTATTTTCCTGCTTAGATAAAAAAAATTATGGACGGCTGGCAGCCGTCCATAATTCACTTCTCTATGCTACTCCCATTCAATAGTAGAAGGTGGTTTAGAGGTTATATCATAAACAATCCGGTTTACACCTTTGACTTCGTTAACAATCCGCCGTGAAATAGTGTCCAGAACTTCGTACGGCAGGCGTACCCAGTCGGCAGTCATACCGTCCTCGCTCTCTACGATTCTGAGGCCGATGGTATATGCATAAGTGCGTTCGTCACCCATAACGCCAACACTCTTCATGGCAGGCAGCACAGCGAAAGACTGCCAAACTTTCCGGTACAGACCGGCAATTTTTATTTCTTGATACACGATAGCATCTGCTTCGCGGAGAATTTCCAGCCGTTCCTCGGTAATCTCACCGATTATCCTTATCGCCAGTCCAGGTCCGGGGAAAGGCTGCCGCCAGACAATATCCTCCGGCAGGTTTATTTCACGGCCTAAAGCGCGTACTTCATCTTTAAACAAGTCTCTGAGCGGCTCAACCAGTTCAAACTTCATATCCTCAGGCAAACCACCCACATTGTGATGACTTTTGATAACAGCTGCGGTGGCTGTACCACTTTCAATAACATCGGGATATAGTGTACCTTGCACAAGGAAGTCAATGTTACCCAATTTAGCGGCTTCGGCTTCAAATACGCGGATAAATTCTTCGCCAATAAGTTTGCGTTTTTGCTCAGGATCGGTAACACCGCGAAGGCGGTTCATAAACCGTTCAACAGCATCCACGTACACCAAATTCATTTTAAACCCATCACGAAAAGTTTTGACCACCTGCTCAGCCTCGCCTTTACGCAAAAAACCGTGGTTTACAAATACGCATGTCAACTGCTCGCCTACGGCGCGATGTACTAAAACAGCGGCAACCGAAGAGTCAACTCCGCCACTTAAAGCGCACAAAACCCGCTTGTCGCCTACTTGAGACTTGATCTTGGCTACCGCCTGATCAACAAAAGAGCCCATATTCCAGTCACCAATGCAGCCGCAAATATTAAATAAGAAATTCCTGAGCATTTTCATACCTTCAGGGGTATGAACAACTTCAGGGTGGAACTGCACACCGTAAAGACGCCGTTCGTTATTCTCCATTGCCGCCACAGGGGTACTGTTGGTGTGCGCGGTAATATCAAAACCAGCCGGCGGCTCAGCGATATAATCACCGTGGCTCATCCATACCTGAGTTTCAGGGTTGATTTCAGCAAAAACACCTGTCGTCTTATCAATATATAATCGGGTATTGCCATATTCGCGCGAAGAAGCATGGGCGACCTTGCCGCCTAAAGTATAGGCGGTAAGCTGCATACCATAACAAATTCCCAGCACCGGTAAATTAATCTCAAATACCTGCGGATCGCACTTAGGCGCACCCTCACCATATACACTGGACGGACCACCTGAAAATACTATACCTTTAGGCGCCATCTGGCGAATTTTATCAATACTGGTGTTAAACGGCACTATTTCGCAGTATACACCGCATTCCCTGATTCGTCTGGCGATTAACTGGCTGTATTGGCCGCCAAAGTCCATGACTAAAATCATTTCCTGTTTGCCGGTCATCATATGTAGATATCCTCCTTTAAATTAGCTTCTTTATGTAATTTCATTGACCAACCTTTATAAAGTTTAAGCTGGGAATGCTGTCAATAAGCCCCAGGCGATTCGCAAGTTTGTAATAAGTAAGAAGTGCCGCCTGATGCTCTGGCGTCAGACGGTAGTTTAATAAGTTTATGTATGCGGTAACTTGTTGATCACTGAACGGTACTTTTCCCGAGAGCATGTTTACGGCGGCCGGCAAATGATTAAGTCCATAGGTAAAGCCCCCGACTACTCGTTCATGTACAACCGGAATTAAGTCAGGCCGCGCCGCCGCAAACTCCCGCCTTACCACCCATAATGCATACACCATGGCTTGTCCGGTTAACTTCTTCCATTCCTGGCCGATATCATAGTAGTAGTAATTAGGAGTTTGGTTGTGGTAGGCATACAGCGCGTCATCGCCGATAAGCAGCACAGCATCAGCTTGCACAAATGCCTCCGCTTGACTGGCAGCGCTACTGACAAAGTATTCCGGAGTGATGTTATAGGCAATATTCATAATTATTTTAAGCAGTGTATGTGAAGTAGCTGATTTGGCAGTGAGCGCCACGCGGGCGCTGCCCAATTCATCAATAGGGCGTTTCGCCGCCAACAGAATGCTCTGCAAACAACCGTCGGCGCTTATTGATACTTCAGGCAGAATTAGAAATTTATCGTTATGATGGCCATAAACAATCGAAGACACAGGACTAACATCAAGCTTGCCGTCCACAGCCAGTTGATTAAGCATTGACGGCGGGCCGGCCACAATATCAAGGCCCTGAGCAAATCCACCCTGCTTAAGACCGTGAGTCAATGGCAGACAGTTAATAAAATCAATATGTCCCAATTTTATTTGTTCATTCTGTATCATCGACTTCTCCGTCATGTATTTTTTAAGCTTCCTTAATCATACTTGCAAAGTTGTCGGCAAAATTAGTTATCGGCATAAGTTTGGAAGTTTATGCAATCTTGTAAATTTCGCTATATATCACCATAATCCTGCCAGAAAAAAAAATACCTCAAAAAAAACTGAGATTGCCTTACCGGCGTTCCGTAATGACGTCAAGAAGTAGGTTTCCCTCTCCGGTCATTGCGAGCGACAACGTGGCAATCTCAGTCTGTTTAATGTCTTTGAATACCTTTCTCACTATAATTTTCCAGCAGTTCACCTACAGTAACAAATTTGTACCCCTCGGCTTTAATTTTGTCAATAAGAATGGGCAGCGCATCGGCAGTCTGTACCGGTGTGTCTGACGCATGCATCAAAATAATGGCACCAGGTTTAAGGCGTTTCACGACCCGCTCAACAATTACGTCTCTGCCGGGATTCTTCCAGTCTAATGAATCTACATTCCAGATAATTGTCCGGTAGCCCAGTTCATCAGTCACTTGTAACGATTTTTGGCTATAGTGGCCGTTAGGTGGACGAAGCAGCCGGGGTTCCACACCAGTTACTTCTTTAATCTGCTCATGGGCTTTAGTTATATCTTCCTTCACCCATTCAGGCGTCATGTCGCCATAGTTCTCATGCCGGTAACCATGGCTGGCAATCTCATGTCCATCTTTAACCATGCGCTGGGCAACTTCCGGGTATTTCTTGGCCCATGGCCCCATGATAAAAAAAGTCGATTTCACGTCATTTTTTTGCAGAGTATCTAGTATCGACGGCGTAAACTTATTACCCCAGGAATGATCGAAAGTAAGCGCTACAACTTTTTGATCAGTGCGTGTACCGGCAATAGCAATTGGACCGCCGCTAATAAGCCCTGATATTTGCACATACATGGCCGATATCGCAAACAGGCCGACAATGCTGTAAAAAATGTTCCGGTGATAAAACAGGCGGCGCAGGTTGATAATCATATGGTTTCCCTCCTTCCGCAACTACAGTAGTATGTATGCGGCAGGAAAGCGGTTTATGCAACATTATGAAATGAGACTATAGTCTCAATCGCCCCATTTTATATACGGGTATTTTCTCCTATGTATATCAAGTTAATAGAAAACCGCATGGCCAGGCTTTTACGCATATCAGGATTAAATCAGGACTTAACACCTCATTCCCTGCGCCATACTCATACTTCCCTACTTGCCGAAGCTGGAGTCGGTTTAGAAGAAATTATGGAACGACTAGGACACTCTGACGATGAAGTTACAAGGACGGTATATTTACACGTCACTAAAGACATGAAAAAAGAGGCTGCTCAAAAGTTCAGCAACTTAATGAGCAACCTCTTATAAAACGATCATCTATGTGGTCAAAATGTGGTCAATTGACTTTTTCGGCTACCAGAAAGCCCGGATTTTATGGGGTTCTAGGCTCTGATTACATCATGCCGCCCATGCCGCCCATACCACCCATGCCGCCCATACCGCCAGGAGCAGCACCAGCCTCTTTTTCAGGCTTATCAGCGACAAGAGTTTCGGTGGTAAGAACCATAGCCGCGATGCTGGCAGCGTTCTGCAGTGCCGAGCGGGTAACTTTGGCTGGGTCAACAATACCAGCAGCAATCATGTCTACATATTCTTCGGTCAGAGCGTTGAAGCCCATACCTTTGCCGACTTTCTTAACATTCTCGACAACGACCGAACCTTCCAAACCAGCGTTATTGGCAATTTGACGTACCGGTTCTTCGATGGCGCGTTTTACGATTTGAACACCGGTTTGTTCGTCGCCGTCAAGCTTCAAGTTGTCTAAGCTAGCTTGAATGTCGATGAAGGTGGTGCCGCCACCGGCAACAATACCTTCTTCAACAGCAGCGCGCGTTGCGTTAAGGGCGTCTTCAATGCGCAGTTTCTTTTCTTTGAGTTCAACTTCGGTAGCAGCGCCGACTTGGATAACAGCTACGCCACCAGCAAGTTTGGCCAGACGCTCTTGCAGTTTTTCTTTGTCAAAGTCGGAAGTAGTTTCTTCGATTTGAGCGCGGATTTGGTTAACACGCTTTTTGATATCGTCGGCTTGACCATTGCCGTCAACAATAGTGGTTTCTTCCTTAGATACGCGCACTTGACGCGCACGGCCCAGATCGGACAGTTGTACGCTGTCAAGTTTGCGGCCCAATTCTTCAGTGATAACAGCACCGCCGGTGATAATGGCAATATCTTCAAGCATAGCCTTTCTGCGATCACCGAAACCAGGAGCTTTAACAGCTACAGCGCGGAAGGTGCCGCGGAGTTTGTTGACAACCAGCGTAGCCAAGGCTTCGCCTTCAACATCTTCAGCGATAATGAGCAGTTCTTTGCCTTGCTGAACAACTTTTTCCAGTACCGGCAACAGGTCGGCAACAGCACCGATCTTGCGGTCAGTGATAAGAATGTATGGATCGTTCAGGACTGCTTCCATTTTATCCGTGTCGGTAATCATATACGGAGAAATGTAGCCACGGTCAAATTGCATACCTTCAACAACTTCGAGGTCGGTGCCCATGGTTTTGGACTCTTCAACGGTAATAACGCCGTCTTTACCGACTTTTTCCATAGCTTCGGCAATCAGCTTGCCAATTTCTTCGTCTGCAGCCGAAATGGAGGCAACTTGAGCAATAGCGTCCTTGGTTTCAACTTTCTTGGCGCTTTTCTTGATTTCTTCAACAAGCACATCAACAGCTTTTTGAATGCCCTTTTTCAGGATCATGGGGTTAGCGCCGGCTGCAACGTTACGCATGCCTTCGCGAATCATAGCTTGAGCCAAAAGAGTAGCGGTGGTAGTACCGTCACCGGCTACGTCATTCGTTTTGGTGGCAACTTCTTTAACCAGTTGCGCACCCATATTTTCAAACGGATCCTCCAGCTCAATATCACGGGCGATGGTTACGCCGTCATTGGTAATTGCTGGAGCGCCAAACTTTTTATCAAGCACAACGTTGCGGCCTTTAGGTCCTAAAGTTACTTTAACAGCATTAGCCAGAGCATTTACGCCTCTTTCGAGCGCCCGGCGGGCTTCTTCGTCAAACAGAATTTGCTTAGCCATTATGTATTACCTACCTTTCGTTTTCTTATTTGCCGATTATTCAATTATAGCAAGGATGTCTCTTTCACTGATGATGAGGTACTCTTTGCCCTCAACTTTAACTTCGGTGCCGGCATATTTGGAGAAAATAATTTTGTCACCAACCTTAACGTCTAAGGCAACCTTTTGGCCATTATCCAGAGTTTTGCCTGAACCAACAGCCACAATTTTACCTTCTTGCGGCTTCTCCTTGACAGTGTCGGGAAGAACAATACCGCTCTTGGTAACTTCCTCCTTTGCCAAAGCTTCGATTACTACTCTGTCGCCTAATGGCTTAATCATGTTAAGAACCTCCCTTTATAGTGTGTTATATTTTAACTGTTTTGTTAGCACTCACTAAAGTTGAGTGCTAATTCCATAATTTATAATATAAAATTCGCTTGCAAAAATCAAGAGCATTTAGCTAAAAAATATGTAATTTTTTTTAAAAGGTAAAAAAAGTCAGGACATCGGCTATAGCAGCCTCTGTCCTGATGCAAAATTTTTATCCGATGATCAAGCCGCTCTAAGACTCCCGCCTTCTATAAGCGGGAGTTAAGAGCGGCTAAGTCCCTGGATAAGTTCAACTTAGCTTCAGATGGGGTAAAAACCCCACCTAAAGCTAAGTCTTTCTTTATCTTTTACGAGTAGCTGATTCAACAATGGCGGCAGCCACTTCCCGGATTGATTTTCGTTTACTCATGCTATATTGCTGAATACGCCGGTAGGCTTCGCTTTCAGTCAGACTGTAAGCATCCATTAAAATCCCTTTGGCGCGATCAAGCACTTTTCTGGTTTCCAGTGAATTCTTAACTTCTTCCAGTTCCCGTTCCAGTTCGGCAAACTCTTGAAACCTTGACAAAGCAATTTCCATAGCAGGAAACAAGTTGGCTTCTTTGACCGGCTTGACCAAATAAGCCAGTACGCCAGAATCCTTGGCTTTTTCAACAATCTCTTTCTGGCTGAAAGCCGTTAATAGGAGCACCGGAGCGAGTTTTTCGTTAGAAATTATTTTAGCAGCCGTGATGCCGTCCATCTCAGGCATCTTTATATCCATGATAACAAGGTCAGGACGGTACTTACGGGCCAGTTCCACTGCTTTCACTCCGTCGGGTGCTTCCCCAACCACACTATGTCCGGCTTCCTCCAATAACTCTTTTAGGTCCATCCTTATAATTGACTCATTATCAGCAACTACTATCCGTAAAGCGTCCATGTTACTCCTCCTTCGCCTCTTTAACGCCTTCCATCAGCCGGGGAATAGTAATAAAGGCATGGGTTCCGGCACGGGAAAACAGGCGGAATTTCCCCCCGAGGTCATTTTCTATCAACGTCCGGACTATCTGTAATCCCAGACTGTTGGTATTTTGCAAGCTAAAATCCTTAGGGAGACCAATACCATCGTCATAGATATCTATCTGATATGCTTCCGGTGTGGTCGCAATATCCACACCGATCAAACCTTCTTTACGTCCGACAAAGCCATGTTCGATGGAGTTTTGAATAAGCTCGTTGATTACCAAGGCTAAACTACTCGCCTGTTCGGACGGTAGAATAACGGTCTGACCATTGAGTACCGTTTCAATGTTAAAATCAGGTTCAAGCATATTTTGAATAACCAAGTCAAGAATGTTTTTAGTTACTTCGGCTACATCAATAAATTCCCGGTCCTGCTGCGACAAAAATTCGTGCACCACCGATATGCTCAAAATCCGGTTAACACTTTCGCGGAGTGCCGCTTTAACTTCAGGAGTTTTAGTGCGCCGAGCCTGCAGTCTGAGCAAACTGGCAATGGTCTGGAGATTATTTTTGACCCGGTGGTGTATCTCTTGGATCACTGCTGATTTTACCAGCAGTTCCTTTTCTTTTTTTCTGATTTCGGTAACATCGGCAATAATAAATACTGTCCGGACCGCCAGACCGCCGACAAAAATCGGAATGGCCCGTTGCACCAAAATCATGTTACCGGCTTCAATTTCCTTTTCGAGTGGTTGACCTGTGGACAATGCCTGCTGCGCCAACTTCATATTAACTTGACGGTCAGAGAGCCGCCGGCCGATAATCCGGTTGATGCCGAGCACTTTATAAATGCCGTCGGCAGCCGAATTAGCAAAAATAATATGGCTGCGCTCATCAATAATAACAATGCCATCTCTAGTGCCAAGCGGCCGATAAATTTTCCGGCCCAGCGGCCCGCTGGCCGCTGCCATAGTAAGAAGCATATAAGCTGTTTCCACTAACATTCCATGACCGTCGGCGCTGGCCTCCTGGCTGCTGGTTTCAAAACTGGCTGCGGCAATAACCCGACCGGTGGTGTCTTTGATGGGGTAAACCCGCATTTCCAGCGCGTCCATTCCCAACTCCCATTCCCGCTGGCCTGCAATGTTTGTACCGGAAACAAGCGTCCGCCATACCAGCGGTTCTTCGCTCGACTGGACGGCGCTCCCCAGAATATTGGACTTAAAGTCAATATAGCTAGTATTTGGCTTCGCCTGGGCGACAATGGTCAAAAAGTTCTCATTACGGGCCGGAGCATACAAGGTAACTTGCGCATGGGCTAAATCAGCAGCCAACCCCAGAACGCTTGCTGCATTATCAACAACTTCCGTCTGACTTGGAGTTAGCGCCGTTATTTTCCGGCAGATATCAGCGGTTACACCCATTTATACCCTTTCCCCCAATCCCGCAAATAAAACAAGCTTGCTAATCTTCTATGTATTCAACTGCCACCTTAAAAATTCCTTGTTATCTGGTCTTAAATTTACAAAGTTACACCTAATAATCTCTATTCACACTCATTCTAACATTATCCCCGCAGTTATCCACAATATCCACAGAGTTATGCACAACAGCATTGTCGTTTTAGCAGGGCGCCAACGGCCTTTTTCAGGTACTTACCCACATTATCCACAATTGTCACTTTATTGTTGTCCACATCCAATTCGACCGAATTTCAAAGAAGGTATGGCATTAAGGTTGAGATCAGCATAATCGCCGGCTAAATGCTGATAGTAAGCACGACAGGCAATCATGGCTGCGTTGTCAGTACAAAGCACAGGAGGTGGATAAAACAGTTTTAGCCCCTGTTCGCCAGCTTGGGAAGCTAAGGTTGCTTTTAGCGAAGAATTGGCCGCAACCCCGCCAGCCAGAACAAGCTGTTCGACACCGGTATGCTGAGCTGCTGCCAGTGTCTTCATGACCAATACGTCAACAACTGCTGCCTGGAAACTGGCCGCGACATCAGGAATGCTAACCGGCTCACCTCGCTGTGCAGCGTTGTTCAAATAATTTAAAACAGCTGATTTAAGCCCGCTAAAACTAAAAGCAAATTTATTTTCCCCCTCCTGGACAGCAAACGCGCGGGGAAACGGGATTGCGGCCGGATTTCCCTGTTTAGCGGCATTATCAATATGTGGGCCGCCCGGATATGGAAAGTTCATTACCCGGGCAATTTTATCAAAAGCTTCACCGGCAGCATCATCGCGGGTCTGGCCTAACAGAACTAAATCATTGTAATCTTTTAAGTAAACCAATGAAGTGTGGCCACCGGATACCACAAGCGCCACAAAGGGTGGCTCCAAATCACGATGGGCCAGGAAGTTGGCAAAAATATGCCCTTCCAGATGATTGACACCAATCAGTGGTTTATTTAAGGCAAAAGCTAAAGCTTTGGCGGTAGCCACTCCGACGAGCAACGCGCCTACCAACCCCGGACCACATGTAACGCCGATGGCTTCTATATCGGCTAGTATTGTTCCAGCCTCAGCTAACGCTTGGTCAACAACGGGAATAACATTTTCAATATGTTTACGGGACGCAATTTCAGGCACAACCCCACCAAATTTTTGATGTGTCGGCACTTGCGACGAAATAATATTCGCTAAGATTGTACGCCCGCCAGCGACAACGGCAGCCGACGTCTCGTCACAACTTGTTTCCAAAGCCAGGATTAATTTTTGCGTCATAAGGATTGACCTCCATAATGTATCTGCTAATTATTACATGAGATAAAGATGTATTTTAATCCTCAAACTGAGACAAATTAAAACCAAGGACAGCAACATGTAGTCCGCGAAAGGAGGTGTATAGTAATGGCACGCTCGAATAAACCTGTAAATCCGGCTGCTGAAAACGCTCTTGACCGCATGAAAATGGAAGTTGCCAACGAGTTAGGTATTTCCGAGCGCGTTCGTAGCCAAGGTTGGTCCACTATGACTTCTGCCGACTGCGGTCGTGTAGGCGGTCATATGGTTCGTAGAATGATCGAGCAGTATGAATCTACTCTCCAATAGATTTTAAAGCACAGGGCGGCTATGGCCGCCCTGTCGCTTTGTCACCCTTTTGCGCTTTTACGCATATTTTATTTACACAATCACCCTATTGGGGGCCGCGAATCTGTCCGTGGCCCCCGCTTTTTTTATAATTTGTCCAGCCACATGATTAACGCGTCTTCGCCGAGCTCCTGATAATAATTAGGTCTAACGCCGCGTTCAACGAAACCGCGACGGGAGTATAACTTACGAGCCGCCGTATTGGATGGCCTGACCTCAAGTGTCATACTGACCGCACCCAGACTTTTAGCAGTAAGAACCATGTGCTCTAAGAGCAGCGAGCCCAGTCCTTGGCCGTGGTATTCAGGCAGCAGAGCAATGTTGGTGACATGGGCTTCATCCAGAACTATCCACAAGCCACCATAACCAACGACCTGGCCGTTATCCACAACTACCAGATAATGCGCCAGGTCGTTATTACAGATTTCTTCTTCGAAAGCGGCGCGCGACCAAGGCGTAGCAAACGCCTTGGCTTCGACTTTCAGCACAGCATCAATGTCCTCAGGTTTCATCGGCCTGATGATTAAGTCTGCCATCACCGGCACCCCTGAGCCTGCCGTCGTTCCCATAGTTCCTCGGCTTCTGAGCGGCGGATGTAGAGCGGCTCTAAAGTAGCAACGTCATGTCTTATGCCTTGGGCATACATGTACTGGGCCATGACAGCCACACTGCCGGCACGGGGTATAATGACATGGGGCGGCGCAGGATTATTAATTTCCGACTTATGCATAACAGCCGCTTCTCCGAGCATAATGACAGGCCTACCCATACCGGCAAGTCCGGCCTGCGCCTCGGAAAAAGCCACTACCCGCGGTGGCTGGGTTTCATGCATAATGCCGTCCCGCCATTCATAAAGCCCTAGATAAATGTTGCCTTTCTGGGCATCCAGCATGGGGGCTAAAAGCACCCCCGGAGCCGGACAGGCAAAAGCCAGCGCAGCCAAAGTAGGCACACCGATAAGCGGAACAGTAAGCGCATAAGCCAACGCCTTAGCTGTCGCCAAGCCAATCCTGAGGCCTGTAAATGAGCCTGGGCCAATACTTACGGCAATGGCCTTAAGACTGTTTTGCGGCGTCTCAGCCATGGTTAACAAACTGGCAATATGCGGCATCAAGTGCTCAGAATGAGTTTTACGCGTCTGAATGGTAAGTTCAGCCACCAGCGTATCTGCCGTAGCAATAGCCACACTAGACACAAGGGTTGCTGTATCGATAGCAAGAATGGGCAAACTGTTTCAACTCCTCACAAATCTCTCTATACCGAGCTCCCTCATCCTTAAGGCAGATAACCCTTTCACTTGGCGAATCGCCAGGCTTTAGTGTCAGCCACAGGCGTTCTTCCGGCAAAAACTCGAGGAATTTTTCCGGCCACTCAATAATGGCGACGCCACCGGCTCCAATATAATGGTCAAAACCGATATCAGCAAGCTCAGCCGGATGTTCCAGGCGGTACAAATCAAAATGGTATATCGACAATTCCTGGCCCCCATCAGCCATTCCCTGATAAACATTAAGCACCGTAAAAGTCGGACTGGCAACCGCGTCAGTCACGTTAAGCCCGGCGGCAATTCCCTGGGTTAGCAGCGTCTTGCCTGTCCCGAGATTGCCGGATAAGCATAAAACATCACCAGGTTTCAGCACTCTGGCTACTTCTTGCCCCAGTTCATAAGTTTCGTCCGGTGATGCTGTTTTGAACACTAGCATAGAATTAATCCTCCTGTCGGAAATGGTTATACCCTCTGGCTTTCAGCGTTTGAACCTGACCGGCTTGATCAACAAGCGTTACGCCTTCGCCAGCGTCAACCACTTCGCCGACTTTTGTCACCGGCAATTCCGGATTAGCCGCTAACAGCGCCGCATATTTGCCCGGCTCCATGGTAAACACCAACTGAAAGTCTTCGCCTCCGTACAGGGCGTAATCAAGCGGTGTTTTCCCCAGTTTAGCCGCCGCTTCTTTAAGTTCAGCAGCAAGCGGTATCTGTCCGGCATAAAGCCTAATGCCAACTTGGCTGGCACTAGCTATTTCATTGGCTTCACTGGCAATCCCGTCACTAATGTCATCCATACTGGTAGCTCCGGCGGCAGCTACCAATTGTCCAAGTTTAACCTGCGGCCGGGGCGTTAAATGAGCCGTAACCAGCGGCCAGGCAAAATCGTAATCCTCCCATTGACCTGCTGTCAATAATTCCAGTCCTGCCGCAGAACTACCCAAATTGCCGGTCACAACCACAACATCACCAGGTTGAGCCCCCGAACGGCGTACCAGATTAGCCGGTTCAACCTCACCGGTCACAGCTACATTGATAACCAGTCCATGGGGGCTGGAAACGGTATCGCCGCCGACAATATTAACACAAAATTCATGGCAAATTTCTTTCATACCTTTGTATAAGTTTACCACCAAATCCGGCGGCGTAGAGTGAGGCAAAGCCACCGATACCACCGCATGACGGGGTGCTCCTCCCATAGCGGCAATATCGCTTAAATTAACAGCAATGGCTTTATAGCCAAGCTGCCAGGGAGTGGTGGTCGTTAAATCAAAATGCACCGACTCGACCAGCATGTCTGTTGTCAACAGTTGCAGTTGCTTGGGTGTCGGAAGCAGCACCGCAGCATCGTCACCAATGCCGACCACAACACTACTGTGGTCATTAATCGTATCTTGTTTAAGTACGTCAATTAGGCCAAATTCGCCTAACTCTTTAAGGCTGTTCATAAAAACACCACCTTTACGGCTGCATAATGTTTCTAATAATTTCTCTTTTATGCAGCCATTTCCTGCAAAGGTAGTATACCACAGCGTGAAAAAAAGTTGTATCAATCAAAGGATTTTTAGCGCTTACAGCAAATTTATCTGTAAATAACAGCCGGTTGCACCAGGAGGTCTTTCAAGATGGATAACCTGCGACTCAGAATATCCAACATTGACAGAGTTGGACTTGTCCTCGACATTTCCCGTGTCCTTGCCGTTAAAAAGATTAATATAATTTCCATGGAAGTTGAACTTAATAGTATTTTTATTGAAGTTGAACCGCTAGAAGAATTGGCTAAACAAAACATTATTAATGAACTGCGTTCAATACCGCAGATCACTGCGGTAACTGAAATTAGCCTTATGCCTCATCAGGAACGGGCCGAACAACTAAATGCCGTGCTTACCTCTATAAGCGAAGGGATTATCGGCATTGACCTTGAAGGCCGGATCACCCAATACAACCCGGCTGCCGAAAAAATCGTGCGCTTGCCGGCAACAGACGTTATCGGACAATTATTTGCCGATATCTTTCCTCCAACCTGTCCGTTATTAGATACTCTAAAACATGGCATGCTTTACAATAACCGAGAGATTGTTCTGGAAAAGACCAAAAGTCATTACTTGTCAAGCGGCCGGCCCATTATTGACAAAAGCCGCCGTATTATTGGCGCGGTGGCAATTATCAAAGACATCAGCGCTGTCCGGGAGCTGGTATACACAGTAACAGGCCAACTCCAGATTACCTTTGATGAAATTCTCTTCACCAGCCAGGCCATGCACCGGGTAGTAACACTTGCCAAATCGATTGCCCGCGGTGAATCTACTGTGCTTATCCGTGGCGAGACAGGCACCGGCAAAGAATTGTTTGCCAGAGCACTCCACGCCGCTTCACGCCGCCATAATAAAATGTTTGTGCCGCTCAACTGCGCGGCTGTTCCTGATACCTTGCTTGAAAGTGAACTGTTTGGTTATGAAGATGGCGCTTTTACCGGCGCCGTTAAAGGCGGCAAACAGGGCCTATTCGAATTTGCCAACGGCGGCACCATTTTCCTGGATGAAATTGGCGAAATTTCTTCCCATCTACAGGCCAAATTACTCCGGGTACTGCAGGAGGGAAAAGTCCGCCGTATTGGCAGTACACGGGAAATTGCCGTTGATGTACGTATTTTGGCCGCTACCAACCGTAACTTGGAAGCTATGATTGCCAAAGGCAGCTTTCGTGAAGATTTGTATTATCGCCTCAATGTAATTCCGCTATTTATCCCGCCGCTACGTCAACGGAGAGATGATATACCGCTGCTAGCCCAGTTTTTTCTCAAACGTTATGCCGCCCGTCTCCACAAGGATGTTGACACCATAAGTCAGACCGCTTTGGAAAAACTTTATAATTACCATTGGCCAGGCAACATCCGGGAACTCGAAAACGTTATCGAACGCACAGTTAACATTGTTTCTGGTAACATTATCCTGGGCGAACACATTATTTTTGACCAGGATTATACACCGGCTGCTCCCGCTACCCTCCCAGGCTGCAATCGCACGCTGGAAGAGATAGTGAACGAAGTTGAGCGCAATGTTCTTATCAAAGCTATGGCAAAATACACTACATCGCGGCAACTGGGCGCAGCTTTGGGACTTTCGCATACTGCGGTGCTCAATAAGCTGCGTAAACATGGGCTATCGTTAAGCCGGGGTTGAAGTTGCGATAGAAAAAAGCAGTTCTTCATATTTGAAGAACTGCTTTTTTCACTTCTTAATAACTTGCTCAGACCGGCTGAGCGGTTCACTGGTATCAACATGTCCGGAAATGGTTCCAATTTTCTTGCCTTCAACCATGATTTGGACCTGATGGATATCGGGAAATTCAGTAAGAGTGTTGACAATGGCGCCAACCAGCAAAAGTTCACTTGCTGAACCGCCAGTATTCTTCTTAACCAGTTTGTCGTCAAAATCAACATAGGCGATATGATCTTTAATTGTCAGGTTCTTTAACTTAGTCCCTGGTGGAATAACGTTAACCAGCTCGGGATTTTTGGTTCCGGCAAGCAACAATTCAATGGCAGTACGGGCCGGATGGCTATTTACAGGCACTTTGTGAGTCTCCGGAACAAGATACATAGCATCTTTGGTTGCATGATAAACAGTCAGCAACATAGTCTGTTCCGAACCGGGATTACCAGTCCCGGGCTGCGGCTGTTCAACAGCCTTGGGTGGTGTTGTCGGTACCGGCTGACTAGCAGGTGCCGAACTGTCACAACCAGCAATAATGATCATAAAGGCCATCATAAAGGCCATCAGCAACAATTCAAGTTTGTTTTGCATACTACCCACCTCTTTAGTTTAGCTTAGCGGCTTGGTCAAAAAACCGTTCCAAGCCCCGTACTATTCCCAGAGACATTTTTTGCTGAAACTCAGGTGAGCTTAAGAGTTTTTCTTCATCAGGGTTAGAGATGAACGCCAATTCAACAAGCGCCGCCGGCATACGGGTCCGCTTAATTACATAGAAGTTAGCCGGATTAGCACGGCGGTCCTGAAGTTTTCCGGCTTCAATCAGGCCTGTCTGTAACGCTCTGGCCAGCATGGCATCATACCGGGTTTTCTGATAATAATAAGTGGCTGTGCCGCCGACAGCGCGATCAGTAAATGAATTAGCATGAATGCTTATGAACACATCAGCCTTGCGGCTATCCGCTACAGTCGTCCGCGCTTTGAGCTCGTCCACTGCTGTTGCATTAGGGCCGTACACATCACGGTCGTCTTGACGGGTCATAATCACTCTGGCTCCTGCTTTTTCAAGCAAATTTTTCACATTTTGGGCCACAGCCAATGTTGCTGTTTTTTCCTGATACCCGCTTGGCCCGATAGCACCGGGATCACTGCCACCATGACCGGGGTCAATGGCGATAACTTTGTTTTTCAAGCCGGGAGTAAAGGAAAAATCAAACACCGGCGCCGGCTTATTAATATCAACCACTACCCGGAAAGGTTTGTTAGCTTGGGCATCACTGCGTAAAGTAAATACACGGTAATCGCCGTCTTCAAGCATAACCGGCAGATCAACGATCACCTGGGTGTCTTGACCGCTGGTATCAAAAGTAACTTTTTCGGCAATCTTTCCGTCAAAATTAATGTTTTCAACGGATTTTCCCGGCGTTGTACCTTTAATCGTTACCACTAGACGCGGCGTTGGCGTGGCAACAACCACTCCGCTGGCTTCAACAGGGCCGCCGGATACATCCATAACCAACCTAAGCTTAGCCGCCCCGGTAACAGCTTCGGTATGGTTAGCCCACCGTACTTTACTGAGTTCCAGAAGCTGATTCGCTCCCGCAGACTCAGTTGACTGCCCGGAGTTTATCTGCGGCAGATCAATCACAGGCTTAGCCTGAGGCGCAGCAGGAGCTGGAGCGGCATAAACGCCTGACCAAGCGGAAATGAGCAGGGTCAACACTAGAAACAAAACTATCTTGCGCAATAAAGGCACCTCCAACCGCGAAGTGTCTTTATATAGTTTCGTTTTTTTTGTCAAAATTCCTGCAGGACTGAAGTCGGAAATAATTAAAAAACAAAACATATGCGACATATTTGGAAAATATTCCTATGATTTAGCGTTTTCTCCATTATTACGTCGAACAATTTGCTCAAACAGCGCATCAACATCAGCCTGCGCCTGTTGGGTAGCGGCTACATCAACCGTTATCTGTATAGCTAAAATGTCGCCTTCTTTGGCTTCCGGCAGCAGTTGTTTAGGCCAAGCCACACCAATTTCCTGATCGCCGACCAACAATACGGCTTTACTGCCTTCAAAACGGTCAATAACAGCTTTGATATTCATGGCTAATTATCGCTCCTTAGTAACTGCATAAGTTTTTCCATCGCTAGTAACAGTCAACGTACCGTCAGTGTCGGTGCGATAGACCGTTATCTTCTTATCTTTGTATTTTTTGAGAGTGGACGGGTGAGGGTGGTGATAATCATTATTGACTCCCACTGAAATCAATGCAGCTTCCGGGCTAACCGCCTGAAGGAACGGCAGTGACGAGGATGTCCGGCTGCCATGGTGGCCACTCTTTAACAGCGTGCTTTTGAGGATAGCCGCATCCTTTTTGAGCATCCTGTCCTCGGCTTCCTGCTCGGCGTCACCGGTCAACAGCAAAGAAAAACTGTGATAAACCAGTTTGGCGACAATAGAGTTATTATTTAAGTCAGATTCCGTGCCACTGATAAATGGCTGTTCAGGCGCCAGAACTTTAAGCACCGCCTCGCCGCCCAGATCTATTGTCATGCCGGCGGTAACCACTGTGAACGGAATCTTCCTTTTCTGGATTTGCGTTAAATATTGCTTATACACATTTGTTGTCGTTTTCTGGCCACTATCATATACCTCTTTGACAGTAAAGTTATCGAATACTGCCGCCGCGCCGCCGATGTGATCGGCATGCGGGTGAGTGATAATAAGTTTATCAATCGTGGTAATACCCTGGCTTTTCAACATACTGACAAGCTTATCTATGGCCGGAACGTCACCGGTATCAATCAGCGCCACTTGCTCTTTGGTACGGATAAGAATAGAATCCCCCTGCCCCACATCAAACACCTTAACAGTAAGCGGCGCCCCGGCGTTAGCTGCCACAACCGGCGTCTTACCATCGGGATGCAGAGCTTTGCCGGCGCTGCCGCCACAACCGGCTGCCAACAATACAAAAATTAGTCCCGCAATAAAGATGAGGGCCTGCCATTTACTAAACCGGAACATGGTTACATTCCTCTCCTCTTAAAAATATGTACAAAAACTTCAATGATTTTATATAAGCAACTATGATTCTTAAAATTTTCTGACAAACTAAAAATAGGCAGTCTCCCGCCTATACCTAGTAGTTTATAACTGAACTAGACCAATGCTTATTCGAATGGCTTCGTCCACTTTACTCATGATTTCTTCGCTTAAATGCGTTACTTTTTCCCTGAGACGCCGTTTATCAATAGTACGAAGTTGCTCTAACAGAATAACTGAATCTTTTTCAAGATTGTATTGTTTAGCACTTACTTCGACATGTGTGGGCAGCTTAGCCTTGGATATTTGTGAGGTAATCGCAGCAACAATGACTGTCGGACTATACTTGTTACCCACATCATTTTGAATAACAAGCACCGGTCGGTGACCACCCTGCTCTGAGCCTACTACGGGACTTAAATTAGCATAATATATATCCCCGCGTTTGACAATCATTGTTATTCACGCTCCGCCAGCAGGCCAGGCATCAGTTCAAATGTGTCAACATCTGCCATTAACCCTTCTTCCGCTAAGGCCAGGTTGATGACTGCCATCTCCTGATAACCTTTTTTCATCATATCGCGTACAGCCTTTCGCTTGCGTTCTTCAATATATAGACGCATGGCCTCTCGCACAAATTGACTTCTGCTCAATTTGTCCATAGCTATTATGCCATCCACTTCCTGTAATAATGCATTAGGAATGCTGATCATTATCCGCCGTAATTCTGCCACACCATCACCCCCGCCAGTATGGAGCATATCTAAAGATATTATTATTATATAAGTAGTTATATACCACTGTCAACTTTTTTATATACTTTAATAACTCTTTATGCCGTACAAGGCTGCCGGCACGGCTTTAATCAAGTCTGTGGCAGTCATGCCGACCATACCGGCCTGGGCGGCAACATCACCGGCCAAGCCGTGTATATATACTCCGGCCACAGCAGCATCATGACTGGACAGACCCTGAGCAATCAGACCGGCAATTATGCCGGTAAGCGCGTCACCAGTACCGCCGGTAGCCATTCCGGCATTACCGGTAGTATTAATATATACTTCGCCGTCAGGAAAAGCAACTACTGTTCGTGCTCCTTTTAGCACAACAATGCTGCCCCATTCAGCTGCCGCCTGCCGGGCGATATTTATACGGTCAGCATTTACCGCCTGGGAAGAAAGTCCTGTCAACCTTGCCATCTCGCCCGGGTGTGGCGTCAGTACCGGCAAAGCGTTACATTCAGACAGAATATCCGTATAGCCAACCAGTGCATTCAAAGCATCAGCATCAATAACCAACGGACAGTCCGCCGCAGCAATTACCGCTCTTACCGCCGCTGCCGTTTCCTCATGCCGGCCAAGCCCGGGGCCAATGGCCAATACATCACTGGCAGCAGACAGGCCGGCAATGTCCGGCACGGCTTCTTGGCTGATACCGCCTGTTGCCGTTTCCGGCAGCGGTTTTGTCATTACTTCAGTGAGTTTAACCGCCAGTATATCCTGCAGGCTGGCCGGAGCCGCCAAAGTAACCAGACCGGCGCCTGCCCGGAGCGCGCCTTCGGCCGTCATGGCTGCCGCACCGCTAAGACCGCGCGAGCCGGCAACAACGGCCAGCCGTCCGTTCATACCTTTATGGGCTGCCGGACTGCGGCAGGGCAGTATGTCCCTGACAGCACTTGCCATAATAACGTTCTGTTTAATATTTTGTCTGGCAATAACAGCGGTAGGAATGCCAATATCGGCTACGGTAAGTTCACCGGTGTATTCTGCACCAGGATATAAAAAGAGACCAGGCTTAGGCGACCCGAAAGTAACAGTATGGGCCGCTTGTACCGCTGTACCGCAAATCCGCCCGGTGTCAGCGTCAACACCTGATGGAATATCCACAGCCACAACCAGTTTGCCGGCAGCATTGATAATATCAATAATACGTGCCATATCGCCGCTGATTTCGCCGCGAAAACCGGTGCCTAAGAGCGCATCCACCAGACAGTCGGCAAAAGTGGCGGCTAATTTTACCTTATCCCAGTCGCGCTCATTGATAATCTCAATTACATCAATTCCCATCCGGTCAATAATATCAAGATTAATTCGGGCGTCCCCGCTCACGGCAGTTTTTTCTCCCAGCAAAAAAACCTTTACCTTAGCACCTTGATTGACAAGGTGCCTGGCAATAACATAGCCATCACCGCCGTTATTTCCCTTGCCGGCCAATATGCAAAACTTGCGGTCAATGAGCGGCTCAACAACTACCTCTAAGCGCCGTACTACCGCCACCCCGGCGTTTTCCATTAAAACTGCGCCGGGTATACCATAATCATTAATTGCGATACGGTCAATCTCCCGCATCTCATTTGCTGTTGCTGCCTTCACTTTTCAAGCCTCCCTCCAAGACTACCTGGGCTACCGCATATTCCTGGGCATGCGCCAGGGAAATATGGATATTGGTAACCCCCAGCCGGCCGGCTAACCGGGCAAAACTGCCGTGAAGAACAATGGACGGTTTGCCGCCCGGTGTTGTTACAACCTCAATATCTTTGATTTTTCCGGCGGCAAAGCCGCTGCCAAGCGCTTTAGCCACCGCTTCTTTGGCGGCAAACCGCGCAGCAAAGGAAGCGGCTTGCTGCACACCCCGGCTACGGCAATATTTAGCCTCGTCAGCGGTAAACACCCGCTTGACAAATGACTCTTGTTCAATAGCCGCCCCAATACGGCTTATCTCAATAACATCAATACCTATACCGATAATCACGTCTTACACCTGCTACAAATTTACATTATCAATTTCAATTATATACCAAATTTTCAAAAAGCCAAACAAAAGGATTTGTGCTTTGTTAAACTAAAAATGAGGCTGACAATTGCCTCATTTAGCATAAGCACCTCAACTGATTACAATTGGTGTGGAATCAAGGACGATAGTTACGCTGGACAAACACCTCTACCCGCCTGTTAATGGCCCGGCCTTCAGGTGTATCGTTGCTGGCGACCGGCCGGTATTCGCCGTAACCGGTAGCGCTAAACCGTTCAGGTTTAAGCCTCGGTTCCTGAGCCAAAAGAAATCGCATAAAATTCACTGCCCGGCGCGAACTTAGTTCCCAATTGGACGGAAACTCGCGAGTATTGATCGGCATGTTGTCAGTATGTCCGGATACGGTAATTTTCTGTGTAAGCGGAGCCAGCATTTTGGCAATCTGGCTGCCAAAACGGCGCGATTCCGGCCTGAGTTCGGCACTGCCTGAAGAGAACAGCGCAGTATCCTTAATCCGAATCATTAACCCGTCGTCAGTTAACATGGTATTGAAATCACCGCCCAAACCATTGTCGGCAATATACTTATCCAGCATCTTCTTTAATTCGATAAGTTGAGCCGTTTCCTGCATATATTTTTTTTCGTCAACATCGCCCATACTGGTAATTACTGACGGCAATTGCGGAATTGGCGCAGGCGACTGGCTTTCAGGCTGCTGGGACGGCCTAGGGTTATCCAGCAACGCCGGATTGCCGCTAAACGCTATATTGAAAGATGCTTTTATCTGCTCAAGTTTTTTTTGGTCAACCTGGGCAGAGGCAAACAACACAATAAATAACGCTAACAGCAGCGTCAGGAGATCCGAATAAGGAATAAGCCATGTTTCATCAGCATGTTCTTCATGGTGCTCTTTTTTCTTTCTGCTCATTATTTATCCTCCGGCTTAGGCTTTAGTAGCTCCCGGACTCGCTGCGGAATGAATACCAATAACTTAGACTCAATTGCCATCGGTGAATCACCGGCTTGAAGCGACAATATTCCTTCAACCATCATCCGTTTCAGTTCCACTTCTTCTTTGGACATCATTTTTAACTTGTTGGAAAACGGATGCCACAATACATAACCGGTAAATATACCAAGCAGCGTAGCCACAAACGCTGCGGCAATCGAGTGACCTAACATTTCGATATCTTCCAGATTGCCTAACGCGGCAATCAGACCAATTACTGCGCCTAATACCCCCAGTGTAGGCGCATACATACCGGCCTGAGAGAAAATCAGCGCTCCGGTGCGGTGACGTTCTTCCATAGCTTCAATGTCAGCATCCAACACATCCCTGACAAAATCAACATCCATACCATCGATAACCATGCTCATGCCATTTTTTAAAAACGGGTCTTTGATATCTTCCAGTCTGCTCTCCAACGCCAAAATGCCTTCCCGCCGCGCAACTTGCGACAGTTCAACAAATAACCTGAGTAACTCGGCTTTGGAAATATGCTCATCTTGTTTAAACAATTTTTTTACTAATACCGGAAAATTTTTGATTTGAACCAACGGAAAAGCATTAAATAAAGCCGCAGTTGTACCCACTATAATAATCATGAACGCTGCCGGGTTTATAAGAGCGGTCGGGCTAGCCCCCTTAAGCGCCATACCGACAATAACCGCCACAATCCCCAATACGATACCAATAACCGTTGACTTCTCCAATGAAAGCCCTCCCCATAACATTAGGCAAAGTGTTACTATAATATATTCACATATTATATATCGCAATTTCATTAGCAGTAGTTAAGGAAATTCTTTAAACAAAAAAAAAAGTCCTGCCATTCAGCGGCAGGATATGGATAAATTTATTGTAAACAATCACCTTCCCTATTTATACAAAATACTCTATCTTGGCCTGAGAAAAAATACTTGAAAGTTTAAATTCCATGAATTCCTTAATTTCCGCCATTACTTCCGGCTGATAAATGTACTTGCCATAACCAAACTGCCCATATTTATATTTCCGCTCACTTTCTTCCAGCGGCAAGGTCGTTTCGGGGAACAAATCCAAAATATTGCTCTTAGCCCGCTTAGTAAACCGGTGAGAGATAAGTTCAAAAGTCAAATCGCTCCTGGCATCATTAGGCAGTTGTCTGTCCAACGCTTCAAGCAGCTTGCCGTACTCATCCTGCCATCCGGGGAAATAGAAAATCGGCGCAATAATAAACCCAAGCGGATAGCCGGCCTTGGCTACTTTAGCTGCGGCCCCTACCCGTTCTGCCATTGACGAGGTGGCATGTTCATACTTTTCGATGATGGCGGCAGCATTGAGGCTGAACCGAAAGCGCGTGTGGCCATTATGCCTGGCTCTGAGCAGTGTATCCACTTGATCATGTTTGGTAACAAACCGAAACCGTCCCAGTTCATGGCGGCCAAAAAATTCAATTGTCTTAAACAATAAACCGGTAAGATATTCAGTTGGAATTGGATCAGAGGTAGCGGCCCCCTCAAACCAGGTAAGCTCCGGCGCGCGCGCTTTCATGTAACTTTCGGCCTGGCTAAAAATTTCCTCAATGTTTACATATACCCTGATATAAGGCTTTTTGCCTAAAGTAGTTGCCAGGTAGCAATACTCGCACATGCTTGGACAACTGGTATTTAGCGGCAGTTGATAATGAGCTGACGGCTTGCAACTGGCAAAATCAGTACTTTTTCTTACACCAATTGCCATAGTGCGTTTGGCTTCCCGAAAAGCCTCCTGCGGAGTTTTACCAGGTAATCCGGTCACGCGGTTATGCGACCCGGTCAATTTAATCGGCACACCCATGGCTTCTAACTTTCCATACAACTCTTTACCCAACGGATATTCCAGTGCCTGGGGCTCAAAAAAAGCTCGTTTGGGCACAAATAAATTCATGGCGGCAGCATCACCTCTTGAATTATAGTGTAAACC
This sequence comes from Sporomusaceae bacterium ACPt, assembly GCA_041428575.1. GTDB lineage: Bacteria > Bacillota > Negativicutes > Sporomusales > Sporomusaceae > Sporomusa_D > Sporomusa_D carbonis. The sequence continues at coordinate 956,986 of CP155570.1, read as the reverse complement.
GCCGCCATGACTTTTACGCCACAACTAAATTATTTTTCACAGGCAAAAGGCCAGGCCACAATCCCCCCCTCCATAACCTTTACATTTTCAAATCCGGCGCCTTCCAGAGTACAGGCCGCTTCATAGCCCCGCAAACTAATTTTACAAAAAGCAATAATTTCCTCATCTTTCCCCAGTTCGCCAAGCCGGTTTCTCAACTGCCCCAAGGGGATATTTTTAACGCCCCGGCAGTTGGCAATGCGAATTTGATTATATTCTTCCGGCGACCGCACGTCAAGGAATACAGCCGTCCCCTGGTCCATCTTTTCCTTGGCCGTCAATGCTGAAATTCCTTTAAACTTGCCTGTGAGCTTATTCATAACTGCATTAGCGGCTACGGCCACATTATCAATCGGACTGCTATAAGGCGGCGCATACCCCAGATCTATGTCAAACAAATCATCAATGGTGCCGCCCAGCGTAAGTACGGCAGCCATAACGTCAATGCGCTTGGCAACTTCCCCTTCGCCAAAGGCCTGAGCACCCAGCAGTTTCCTGCTGGCAGCATCAACTACCAGTTTGATGGAGATCGGTTTGGAGCCCGGCATGTAATGAGGCTTATCCGGCCCGGCCACCAGTGCGGTTACATATTCATACCCCAACTCTTTCGCTTCGCGTTCGGTAAGGCCGGTTTTCCCGACATTCAGGTTTAATACTTTAACCACAACTGTATTTAACACGCCGCGAAACTTGATTCGTTTGCCGCTTATGTTTTCACCAATAATCCGCCCGTGTTTATTGGCCGTTGACCCCATAGGCGCAAACACCTTTTTGCCTGAAACAATATTGGTGTTCTCAACACAGTCACCGCCGGCGTAAATATCAGGGTCGCTTGTTTCCATGAATTCATTGACAGCAATCGCACCGGTAGGTCCAATAGCAAGACCGGCTGCTTTGGCCAGTTCGACATTAGGTTTGACGCCAATCGCCAGTATGACAATGTCGGCCGGAATACTGCGCTTGTCGGTAACTACTTCCTTTACCACGCCATTGCCGTTAAACCGCTCGACTTTCTCCCCGGTTAACAACTTAATGCCGTTTTCCGTGGCATATTTGGCCACTGCCCCGGCAATCTCAACATCGAGAAACGCGGGAAATACTTGGTCTTTCATCTCAACAACGGTTACATCAACGCCCCGGGTTTTAAAGGCTTCAGCCATTTCCATGCCAACCAGGCCGGCGCCAATAATTACCGCTGTTTTAATTTCACCACTATCGATCCTGGTACGGACCATTGCAGCATCATCAGGATGCCAAAACTGATGAATACCGCCCAACTCGATACCGGGAAGCGGCGGTTTAACCGGCGTAGCACCGGTGGCAATAACAAGTTTATCATAAGGCAATTCTGCTTCTTCGCCTGTTTCCAGATTCTTTACCGTTACAGTTTTACCTGACCTGTTAATAGCCGTGGCCAGCATGCGCGTACGCACATCAATATCCTTAACGTTTTTAAAAAAACTAGGATTGCGCATAGCGCCTGCCGGCGTCTTCATAAACTCGTTGACATCAGCAATTAGGCCGCCGACATAATAAGGCATGCCGCATGCGCCATAAGAAATGAGTGAGCCTTTTTCCAATACCGTAATTTGGGCTTCCGGGTCTTCCCGCCGTACTTTTGCAGCCGACTTAAGCCCTGCCGCTACCCCACCGATTACCAAGACTTTTTTCATATATTTCCTCCTTCCCCCCGGGAGGGGGTATGTGTTTAAACAAAAGGCCCCATATCCAGGGGCCCTATTGCTTTTCGATTTATAGTGCTATTGAGCCGCAGTTGTTGGCGGTTGGTACGTTCTTTGCGCCAGCTCTTTGTCTAGATAGAACAATCCGGAATTTTTATCGCCAATCATCTTAAGTTGCTCAAGCACCTCGCTAGCCGAAGCTTCTTCTTCCACCTGCTCGGTTACAAACCACTGTAAAAAGATTTGGGCCGCAACGTCTTTTTCTTCGACAGCCACTTCATACAGTTTATTGATTAAGCTGGTAACATGTTGCTCATGTGCCAGAATCTTTTCGAAAACCTCAACAGGTTTTCCAAATTCAGCAGGGGGCGCTTCTATTTCCTTAAGTTCTAATTCGCCACCGCGGTCTAATATATAATCAACAAATTTTAAAACATGCATGGTTTCTTCTTGATACTGCACTCTCAGCCAGTTTGCAAAGCCTTTAAGGTTTTTTGACATGCAGTACCCCGACATGGCCAAGTACAGGTTAGCCGAATACATTTCCGCTTGAATCTGGTCGTTAATTGCCTTTTGCATTTTTGCGCTAATCATTATAGTTTCCCCTTTCTATATAATGCAAGTATAGTGTAACAAATATGCGTAACAAATCTTGTCATGTTACATATATTTTACCAATTTAATGGTAAAATAACAAGCCGTTTTGAAAATTATTTCAAATTAGTGTTTGAAAATATTTACTGTTTGATACTTTGTTTTTTTAGAATTCGCTCAAAGTCTTCAATAGTATGAACAGGCTGCTGACAGGCGAAATTTTCACAAATATAGGCGGTAGCCCGGCCGTCCACAGCTTCCTGTCCGGCTGTTGCCGGCAGCAGTTCCCAGTTCTCAGTCTGGTATACAGGGTCGTTGTAAATTACCGTAGTTTCCGGCATAAAGCTCTGCCCCGCCAGCGTCAGCATGGCCTGAACATTGGGGTCCACCCGGTCTCCGGCAATAACGATATGGATGGGGGGTGACAAATAATAATCAAGTGCCAGCAAGAAGTAGGTGTACGCCCGGGGATAATGAGAGACTTCAGGACTGAACCAGACAAACATATCTTCAACCATGGCTGTAAGCTCATCATTTTCGGTCAAGCGCGCCAGTTTGAGCAAGGCCAATGCCGCCACCGAATTACCGGAAGGCATGGCGCCGTCATAAATTTCCTTCGGGCGTACAAGCAGTTCTTCACCGTCACTGCCGGCAAAGTAAAATCCGCCATGATCATTGTCCCAAAACAGTTGTTTGAGATCTTTACTTAACACCAAGGCTTGACGCAGGTACTTGGGATTAAAAGTCGTTTCATATACCTCAATCAATCCCCAGAGAATGAACGCGTAGTCATCCACATAACCTAAGTAAGCAGCATCGCCATCGCGGTAACGGGCTAAAAGCCGCCGGCCGTCTTCAGCAGTAAGCTTGGCGAAAATGAACTCGATCGCCCGCTCGGCTGCGACGCTGTACTCTTCGCGCCGCAATACCCGGGCTGCTTTGGCCAAAGCAGCAATCATCAACCCGTTCCAAGCAGTAAGAATTTTGTCATCTTTAAAAGGATGCACCCGCTGCTCGCGGACTTTGTACAGTTTCTCCCTGGCCTCGGCCATCTTGGCCTCAAGTTCATTAATGTCAATGGTATGTTTTTCGGCGTAATCATATAAATCATGATCAATAAGATTTAAAATGTTCGTGCCATGTTCAAAATTACCAGCCTGGGTAACACTGTACACATCAGCAAACAATTCGCCAAGCTCCGGTCCCAACACTTCAATAATTTCCTGGCGTGACCAAACATAAAACTTTCCTTCAGCACCTTCTGAGTCAGCGTCTTCGGCTGAATAAAAAGCACCGCCGGGACTAGTCATATCCCGCAATACATATGTAATGATTTCTTCCGCCAGCCGGGCCAAGTCCGGATCGCCGGTACACTGGCAGGCTTCAATAAAAGCGTAACACAAAAGCGCATTATCATAGAGCATTTTTTCAAAATGCGGCGCCAGCCATTTATTGTCAGTTGAGTACCGGGCAAATCCGTAGCCAAGATGATCATATATCCCGCCCCGGCTCATAGCATCAAGAGTTTTAACCACCATGGCGATCGCTTTTTTATCCCCGGTCCGCCGCCAGTACCGCATCAAAAACAACAAATTGTGGGGTGTTGGAAACTTGGGCTTAGGTCCAAACCCGCCGTATGTCGGATCAAAATCATTTAGCAGTTGCGCAAAAGCTCTGTCCAGCGTTGCTTGTGATAGCTGCCCTTTGTTTTGCCTCGCCGGCCGATGTTTTAGCGACCGAGCCAGCTTTTCGCCAATCTCTTCAATCTTGTCCCGATTTTGATCCCACTGCTCTTTAAACATAGATAAAACTTCAAGAAGTCCCGGCCGTCCCCACCGCGCATGCTTAGGCAGATAAGTACCGGCAAAAAAGGGCTTTTTATCCGGCGTCATCACAATAGTCAGCGGCCAACCACCCTGCCCGGTCACAGCCTGGCACACTGCCATGTAAATATGATCGACATCAGGCCTCTCCTCCCGGTCGACCTTAACCGAAACGTAGTAATTATTCAACAAAGCTGCCACTTCTTCATCTTCAAACGACTCTCGCTCCATTACATGGCACCAATGGCATGTTGATTAATAACGCTACCTTTCATTAATTATTCCTGACCCGAAGGTCAGGAATAGCCGATGGACAAAAACACAGCCTTGCTCTCCCGTTGGGCTTTTTGGAAAGCTTCTTCGCCCCACGGAAACCAGTCTACAGGATTATAAGCGTGTTGTAATAAATATGGGCTTTTCTCATATATCAGCCGGTTAGGTTTAGTTTCGCTGCTCTTGGTTTTAGGGTCATAATATGCGGACATCTGGCACACCCCTTTAATTTTTATTACTTATAGATTACCCCCAAGGTTACTTCTGAATTCACTTTGTCATACATTATCTTTTGAACCAAATCGCGCAATGCCTTGTTTTGCATTTTGGCATTCCGTGCCTTTTTCCATTCAGTATTAAATTTTTCAATTTGCGACAGGATTTCCTCCTCCGTTTTCAGGGAAGCCTCCATTTCCTTATATGTTTACTCGTCCTTTGCCATTTTAACTTGAATGGATTTCTTCTGGGCTTGCTTCTCTGTTATCCTCTTTTCAACCATTTCAATCGGAACGTTTCCCCGCTCAAACAGTTCAAAGTTTTTTTGATTTCATCATCAAGTCGGCCAATTAATTCGCGCTGCATTTCGATAACTTGGGAATTACGATGTCCAAAACGCCTCGCGAATTATTGAATGAGTTTATGGCTGGTGTTGGCGAAGTTTCCAATACTCACGGCGAGCAAATCAGCACTTTTATGAATTTTATGGGTTCTGCCTATAAGCCCGGCGCCGTCGATACCAAAACTAAAGAACTCATCAGTGTTGCCATTGGTGCATATAACCGTTGCCAATATTGCATCGTGGCCCATGTTTACAAAGCGCTGGAAGCAGGCGCGACCCGCGACGAAATTATGGAAGCGGCGATGGTTGCCGTGGCGTTTGGTGGCGGCCCTGCACTGGCCTACTCCGTAACCCTTCTCAAGCAGTCGCTTGATGAGTTTGCGCCTGAGTTTGGCAAGTAGGTGAAGGTTACATATGAACAAGGAATGGCTTGGTCCAAAAGGCCAAGTCCTTTTTCCTTATAACGATAGAAAAGAGGGAAAATGCATGATAATCGAGGTAAAAGCAACAAATATAGCACGCGGTAAGACAGGCAAGATCACAAAAATATTAGTAGAAAAGAGCAATGCCGTTAAAGCCGGTGATGCGTTATTTGAAATAGAAACGGCAAAAGGGGTGGCTGCGGTTAAAGCGGGATCAGCCGGGGTAATTACGGAAATCCTTGTTGCCGTAGGGGACGCTGCCAGCGCTGACACTGTGCTGGCCAAGTTGGAAGGAGCGGCGGTTGCTGCGCCCGTGAAAGCGGCAGCAACACCTGCCATTGGGACTTTCGATTATTTCGGCGGCCTGTTAAAACCGGTTAAGAAAGAGTTAGAGGCCGACATAGCCATATTGGGGGGTGGCCCAGGCGGTTATGTGGCGGCAATCCGCGCGGCGCAGCTTGGCGCTAAGACTGTGCTTATTGAGAAGGAAGCGGTTGGCGGTACCTGCTTAAATCGCGGGTGTATACCCACCAAGTGTTTTGCCCGGTCGGCACAAGTTTATAATGACATAAAAAGAGCCGCTGAATTCGGTATTGATGTTGGCGTGCCTGTCGTCCGCATAGCCGATGTGGTAAGACGCAAAAATGCTGTCGTTGAGCAATTGACCGGCGGAGTAAAATTTTTACTGCAAAAGCGTGGCGTGTCTGTTGTGGACGGCGTAGGTAAAATTATCAATGCCAATACCTTAAGTGTTAAAGGCAAGAATACCGAGACAACGGTTAAAGCGAAACATATTATCATTGCCACGGGGTCTAAGCCTGCCATGTTGCCTATTCCCGGTATTGAACACCCTTGCGTAATCAATAGCGACGCTGCTCTAAATCTTGATAAATTGCCGTATTCTATGGCAATCATCGGGGGCGGCGTTATTGGCATGGAATTTGCTTTTATCTTTGCCGCTTTTGGCGTTAAAGTTACTGTAATTGAATACTTTGACCGCTGCCTCAATATCTGCGATGAGGATGTCAGTGAGCTGATTGCTCGCAAGGCGGCGCTTTACATCACGGCACTTTGCTTATAAACACCGATACGACGAAAATGGAGCGCTATCTTACCGTATCTTCTGCTAAAATTGCCAGCAAGGGAATTGCGTCAGTAGCGGCGCGTGTTATCAATCTCGCGGAGTTGGCAAAAGACTTGAGTATATTTACTATGAAAGAAGCCGGAGCAGAGTTTCGAAAAGAGGCGCTTCTTGCCCGGCTTTCATTGCTGCGAGGCTGTAGTGAGTCTGCCAGGGAAATTGAGGATATGGAGTGCTGGTTGAGAAAACAAGAAATATAATACTATTTTTTATGACAGCGATTATTGCCATTTTTTTACTTAAATTTACCTGGAAATATCTATACATACTATAAACGAGCTATAAACGAGCAAATTTACTAACATAATTTTACATATGATAAGTTAGACTTATCCCTATGCAAGTTTAAATCTTGTAAAAACGTCTTTAAGTGGTACGCCAGAGATAGGTAAGAGTAATTAGGACCATTATCCTGTCGATGGCTTGTGCAGAACGAACCTGATATTTGTTAAAGCCAAAGTTTCCTTTGGTCTGGCGGAAAAAGATTTCAAGCGGCCACCGTTGGCTATAGTACTCCAGAATCGTTCTTTTTGATATACCCGTGTAATGGCTTCTTTGCGGATAGCACGCCAGGCATACTCTTGCTTCCACACGCCGTTGCTTAAGAATTTTCCATAGGTCGTACGGTGGCATAAAGTATAACTGAGTGCCGCAATATCGACAACTTTACCACGATATCCGGCTTGAACAGCTGCAATAATAAATTCTTCAATATGCCGGAATACGGATTTTGAAAAATAGAATGCGAAGGAAAGGCTCAATAAAAAATTGCGAACGGCGGAAGTTTCTGCTATGCTATGGTTTAGAGACATCTGAAATTCCTTTCTGGTTGTGGTTTTGGTGTGCAAACTTATTCATAACACAGAAAGGGGTCAGTTGTCTCTATTTTTTTATCACTGGAATTATCTGGGGTTATTTTTGCTCATTTATAGTATAATAGATGTAGTTCAAAGACAAGGAGGATTGCTATCGAATAATAACAGAGGCGGTGATTATATGTCTGAAACTGTATTGATGTGTGCGTGTTGTCCCAGACATAAACAAGAAGATAAGATAAAGGTTATTAAGCTAAACTCGCCTTTCGCTTGAAGCCATAATGAATTTTACTAAAACACTGTACACACAAATGATAGAATTTCAACAGAAGAAGCCGTCAGATTGACGGCTTCTTGCATTAATAGTTTAGCGTTATTGGTTTAGTTGCCACCAATGACACGTACTATAGCCGCAACTAAGGAACACAGGCTTATCTTCGCGCTTTGCTTTTTCAAAGGCCTCCTCGCCCCAAGCGTGCCAATCGATTGGATTGTAAGCATGTTGAAGCAGATAGGGACTCTTCTTATTGATCAGGCGATTGGGGTTACGGTTTTGATCCATGTCCATGACCTTTCGTTACATAGATAGAATGGGCAAAATTAGTCCAGCGTTAACACAACATTTATTCCACCATTACTATCCCAAATAAAAGAAGCTCTAAGCATAATCGCCCAGAGCTTCTTCCTTATGTTTATTTCATTGTAGTTATGTGCCAATATGAAAATTATCTTATTATCCATATACAGTTTACTCCGGCAGATTTTAAACGAAAATGTTACTCTTAGGACAAAGATTACCGGCGTGCCAATTCTTGACCGATATCATAGGCAGTCTGTAAAAGCTGTTTATTTTCACGCACTATCCCGGCGTCCATCAACCTGGTTCCCACTAACGGCTGGGGGCCAGCGGTAAACCCAATGAGTTCCAGCTCTTGGGCAGCAGCCTTGATGGTATCTGCATAAAGAGCGCTATCCGGCTGGTTTTGGGTAAATATCAGGGCAAATTTTTTGCCTTTACCAAGACTGCTACTAAAATCCTGTTTTAGATACCCGTATAGCCGGTCCATGAAGAGAGCGGTTTGAGCCGTAAAGCGGCCAAAGTAAATCGGCGATCCCAAAATAACGCCATCTGCTTCGTCGATAGCGGCAAAGATTTCCGTCAAGTCATCCTTAATAACGCATTTTCCGGCTTTCTTACAGCCGCCGCATGCCTGGCAACCGCGAATGTTCCCCTCATTCAAGTAAAAAATCGCCGTCTCGCTGCCCTGGGCCTTAGCTCCTTCCAAAGCCTTTTGCAACAACACATCCGTATTGCCGTCTTTTCGGGGACTACCAACTAACCCAATAATTTTCATGTCAATCACTCCTTATTGGTAATTTTTCCCTACATATATATCATATATTACTTTAACGTTAACGTCAATATATTAATTAAAAAAAACGCCTGAAAAGTACAGGCAGTTATTCAAGCAATGGCTTTTTATGCACACATTCCGGAGGACATATTTCCAGAGAACAATTTCTACATATTTCGAGACATTGCATAGCTTTTTTTATGTTCAATTGTGATTTTTCCAATTCCGCCAATCGACAATTAATTTGGCGTAATTCCTCCTCCAACAATTGATAGATTGTTCTAATCTTTTCTTCCTTACTTTGAGTCAAATCAATTCCTTCCAGCAACTTGCGGATTTCTTCTAAAGAAAAATCCAGATCTTTAAATCGTTTAATGAACATTAAACGCAGCAAATCATTTTCCGTATATAGCCGGAAACCGCCGGAACTTGTTTCAGACGGCGTCAACAAACCCAGTTCCTCATAATACCGGATTGTGCGTACAGTAACCTTCGCTCGATTGGCAATATCGCCAATTTTGAGCAAACCTTTTTTATTACCTTCCGCTGCCATACCAAATCACATCCAACAAGATTTAAGCTTATTCTGCCGGTAAATTACTCATAAATATCATATCACAACTATTCCTGATAAAATAGCTCCTAAAGACAACATTATATCGGTAAAGCAATATATCAACGCAGCGCCTCTGTGCTTTGGTTGTAATAATAGCGATCCATGATATAATGAATATTAATGCTAAAATCTGTAATACTTGAATTATGCAATGGGAGGATATCGTATGAAGGAAGTAACGATACGAGGAGTTCGGCCGGAAGATTTGGATCGTATAGCTGAAATAGAGGCAATCTGTTTTCCTGCCACAGAAGCAGCACCGAGGGAAGCATTCAAGGAGAGAATTGCGGCTTTCCCTGAATCTTTCCTGGTAGCCGAAGCAGATGGAATTGTGATTGGGTTTATCAACGGCTGTGTCACCAACAGTCCTGTTATTTATGATGAGTTATTTCATAGTACGCAGCATCATATACCGGATGGTAAGAACTTAACCGTTTTTGGTCTGAACGTAATCCCGGAATACCGTAGACAGGGAATTGCGGCTCAGTTAATGAATCATTTTATTCAACTAGCCAAAAATACCGGTCGAAACAGCGTCATTCTGACCTGTAAGGATCGGTTGGTCCATTACTATGAGTCATTTGGTTATGTAAATAACGGAATCTCAAAATCAACGCACGGTGGAGCTCAGTGGTTTGATATGACGCTTACTCTCTGATATAAATATTGTGAAATAATTTCTCCTACCGGGAAGATTGCTGGATCTAAGCAGCGGAATCCTCGTCCGGGAAATATACCTCTTTGCACTAAAGCCCCCCCCCCGCAATTTTGCGGGGGGTCCTTTTTCATACTCTATTTGCATCCACAATTGATCGCCTGAACATGTTACCTGAGCCTGCGCATTAAGCGCATTCCGTTCAGGGTTACCAGTATGGAAGAACCCATATCGGCAAATACCGCCAGCCATAAGTTCACATAGCCGGCAAAAGTGAGGATGACGAAAACAATTTTGACTAAGATGGCAAAAGCGATGTTTTGTTTAATAACCGCTACAGTTTTACGGCTAAGTCTGATCAGGTATGCCAGTTTTTCGAGGTCATCAGACATTAGGGCAATATCTGCCGTTTCCAGCGCCGTATCCGACCCTGCTACCCCCATCGCTATACCTACATTGGCAGCAGCTAATGCCGGAGCGTCGTTTACTCCATCCCCGACCATGGCTACACTGCCATAATCTCTAATTAAGTTTTTCACTGCGTTTACTTTATCTTCAGGCAGCAACTCACTATAGACCGTGTCAAGTTCCAGTTTTTCGGCGATAGCACCAGCTACGCGGCTGTTATCGCCTGTAAGCATCGCAACGTGTTTCATTCCCGCCTCGCGCAACGCCTGAACAGCAGTAAAGCTGTTATCGCGGATAGTATCGGCGACAGCTATCATCCCCATAATCGCTTCTTTGGTTCCCATCAGCATTACTGTTTTACCTTGTTGCTCAAGTACCGCCATATCCTGCTCGTATTGCGATAGTCCAAAGCCCAGCTCTTCAAACAAACGCAGGTTGCCGATATACACCGTTTTGCCGTCAACATCTGCTTGCGCACCGCGACCAACTAATGCCTTGAAATTCGCTATCGACTTCAGAGCAAGACTTTTTGCCTTTTCCACTATAGCAACTGCCAAAGGATGTTCGGACAGTTTTTCAACCGAGGCAGCGGTAGTTAAGAAATCCAGCTCGCTAGTGCCATCCACCGGAATAATATCGGTGACAACCGGGCGGCCATAGGTTAACGTGCCGGTCTTATCAAACGCAATGGATTGGATTGCCCCCATCTGTTCAAGATAGGCCCCGCCTTTTATTAAAACACCGTTTCTGGATGAATTGCCGATAGCGGACACGATAGAAACAGGCGTGGAAATTACTAAGGCACAAGGGCAAGAGATGACCAGAAGAACAAGCCCTTTGTAAAACCAGGTAGCGAATGGCTGATTAAAGAGTAGCCAAGGAAGAACCATAACCCCGATAGCGGCAATGAGAACCGCCGGCGTATAGTATTTCGAGAAAACGTCAACAAAGTGTTGTGAAGGGGCCTTTTGTGCCTGTGCCTCTTCCACTAAGTGCATGATTTTAGCCAGGGTTGAATCTGCAGCTATTTTAGTTACTTCAATCTCCAGAGCACCATGCTCGTTAACAGTACCTGCGTATACAGTATCACCGACAGCTTTCTCGACAGGAATAGATTCGCCAGTGATGGTAGCCTGGTTTACTGCCGACATCCCCTTTTTTACAACACCATCCATCGCGATTCGCTCACCGGGTTTCACGATGATGATATCGCCGATAACAATCTCGTCAACAGGCAACCTTTGCTCTTGATTCCCCCGCCGCACCAATGCTTCATGTGGAGCCAACTCCATCAAAGCCCGGATGGACTGGCGAGTTTTATCCATTGTGTAAGTTTGAAGCGTATTGCCAAAGGAGAAAAGAAAGGCCACTGTAGCGCCTTCGCTCCATTCGCCAATAGCTGCCGCACCAATTACCGCTGCAGTCATAAGGAAGTTCATATCAAAGCTTAAAGCACGCAAACCATAAAGACCACTTTTAGCTGTATGATAACCACCGGTAATCGCTGTCACAATATATAATGGAATAATCACATCATCATGAACACCTAACCATTCCATTACTGTGGCCACTGCCAGCAGTAAACCGGACACAACGGTCGCTTGGGTTCGCTTATTGGTCCACCAGGCAGGTTTACTGTTTGCCGGCCGAGGCCCCTTGCTTTCACGTTCAATGTTATATCCCGCTTGCTCTATAGCCTTGATAATATCATCTTCGCTTATAGTATGTTCTACTATAATTTTACCTGCAGCGAAATTTACCTGTGCAGAACTAACCCCGGCCATGGCAAGAATCATTTTTTCCAGCTTGGCCGCACAGTCAGCGCAATCAAGGCCGGAGACCTTAAAGACCGCATTACGAATACCTGGATGTCCTGACGCAGCTTTTACCAGTTTTGCCGAATAGCCAAAGCCACTAACAGCTTTAGCTATATCCTCGGAATCCAACATACTGCTATTATAGGTGACTTTCATTTTGGCGGACGCAAAATTTACTTGGGCATTGACTACACCCTTGATTTTCTTTATTCCATTTTCCAATTTGGCGGCGCAATCGCCGCAGTCCAAACCTTCAATATCATAGTTGTTGGTAACTGTATCAGCTCCATCTCCGGAGGAGCGATCCGCCTTTTCCATGCGGCCCCCGCAGGCTGGAACTGCAGCCGATACTACGGCTTCGCTAGAGCAGCACCCGCACTCACAACTATTCTTTTTCTTTATTCCTTTGCGGAAAGAATATTTTTTCGCCATTTTACGGCCTCCTATCTGTGCCTAATATGCTCCAGGCATTGAGAGAGCAGTAACCCAATATGCTCATCATCAAGTGAATACCACGCCATCTTGCCTTCCTTACGGTACTTTACCAAGCGGGCACTTCTCAATAAGCGGAGTTGGTGAGAAACTGCCGACTGCCCCATGTCAACAACGGCCGCTAAATCGCAGACACAAAGTTCTCTTTTGGATAACGCGTCCAATATCTTCACTCTGGTTGTATCACCCAGCAACTTGAAGACATCAGCGACCTGCTGAGCTTCTGCATCAGGAATAGCTTCCTTTTTCGCTACACATATCAATTGAGGATGTTCACACAGTTGCTCGCAGGTATCAATAGTACAATCAGCATCATACATTATATCACACCACCAATATATGAACATGTATTCATATGTATTATACGTCATATTGTCGAAAAAGTATATATATGAAATCCCTAGGCGTGTTGTTAGTAACGCTCCACCGCTGGCGCTTGACTTACGCTTATACTAACAACACGCCTGTACATCTTTATTGGATACTATATAGTTTTTATTTAGGCTTCAGAAAACAAATTCATAGCCCCCGCGGTCACGTCTTCCTGAAGAAACGAATATTTCCTAGAAATCCTTAAAAGCATTCAAAGTGCCATGGCGGATTTCATCATCCTGATATAATCCACTGAGATTGCAAATCCCGTAAAACTATAGCCGGATATATAACAAGACCTTGAAACAAGAAGTTTCAAGGTCTTAAAATTAGTGCTTTCGGCAATGCCGTATTTAAGCGCTAAAAACATGGCAAGCGGGCGGGTTTACCTCTCTTTAAAATTCGTTTTCTAAAACAAACCTATTTATAGCGTTGGCTACCCCGTCATTGTCATTAGAATCTGTTATGTAATCAGCTTTTTGTTTCACAATATCCAAAGCATTTCCCATAGCAATACCCAGACCGGCATATTCGATCATAGATAAATCGTTTTCACTGTCGCCTATGGTCATTATCTCTTCCCGCTTCAGATTATAAAGCGATGCCAACATTGCTACTGCTTTTCCTTTTGAGACCCCCTTGCGGGTAATTTCAATATTATGTTTTGAAGAATCGACGATTTCCAATTGCTTTATATTCCTTAGTTCATTCCGCAATTCATTAATTAAACCCGCATCTCTATAGATAACTTCGCATTTTACAATATCATCTTTTTCTTTATACAATACTTTTTGCCACTGATGCCAGGAAAAAACATATTCCATATTGAGCTTGTTGCTTCTCCTGCCCAATATTTTAGTTGCAACATAAAAAAGCTTAAACATAATATTTCCATAATAAAACTTATGAGGAGTACAAAAATAAGGCGTTATGTCGTATTTTCGAAATATCTCCAGCAATTCCAGTGATAAACTTTCGCCCAGAACATCCTTGTAAATAACTTTATCATGATCTTTTTCTTTTATGAAAGCTCCGTTTGATGCGATCACCGGGGACTTTACACCAATAAGATTAGAATAATACTCGGCATCAGTATACATTCGTCCGGTGCTTATCACAATATGAACACCCAGCTTATGGGCCTTCAATAGTATTTCTTTCGTTCTTTTTGTAATTTTATGTTTACTATTCAAAAGCGTCCCGTCAACATCAATACAGACTAATTTATACGCCATAATAGCGTCCTTTCTTTAAATAATCAACCAATTTCTGTCCCCATTGTCTATGCGTTGGCGGGAAGCGAAGGCCCCTTCCCCGGTAAAAAATCCATTCTTCCGTCGACCATGACAATCTCAGGACGGGCAGAAATAATCAGCGGGTCTTCACTCCAGACGACCAAATCAGCGTCCATACCGGGAGCAAGGCTGCCAATACGGTCGTCCAGTCCCAAAATCTTTGCGGCATCACAGGTAATCATTTTCAGAGCCTGATTTTTCGGAAGGCCGTATCGGGTAGCCAATCCGGCATATATCGACAGAAAGCAACTGGGAATTACCGGATGATCGCTCATCATGGCAAAGGTAACGCCATGCCGGTATAAAAAGGCGGGTGATTCCATTGTCTTATCTTTTAATTCCAGTTTTGACCTGGTGGATAACGTTGGTCCTAAAATTACGGGAATTTCTTCCTCGGCCAGCATACCCGCCACAAGATAAGCTTCCGTACCATGCTCAATAATAATATCAACATCAAATTCCTTGGCGATTCGTATCGCAGTGACAATGTCGTCTGCTCTGTGAGCGTGAGCCCGCAACGGCATCTCTTTTCGCAAGACTTTGGCTATCGCTTCCAATCCCATATCATATTTAAAATCTTTTTCATCTTGTTTGGTCAGATAATGATGAGCCTTCCAGAATGCCTCCCTGATTAGGGCTGCGGTAGCCATGCGCGAGACAGGCATCTTTTTAAGGTCTGCCCCATAACAGCGCTTAGGATTTTCACCAAAAGCAATTTTTAGTCCGGCATATCGTTTTACCAGCATTTGCTCCACAATTGGTTTCGGCGCGGTTTTAATAATCACGCATTGTCCACCAATGGGGTTGGCACTGCCGGGAGCCACCATAACAGTAGTTACACCGCCGCGGTAGGCCTCCAGGAGACCGAGATCTGCGGGATTAATAGCATCAAGAGTATGCATGCCGGGAGTAACAGGTTCACTACGTTCGTTAACATCTGTACCGGCCCAGCCCATACCTTCACTTTCAACCCCTAAGTGCGTGTGAGCATCAATGAGTCCTGGAGTAATTATCTTACCGGTTACGTCGATAACCTGGCAGCCTGCCGGGATGTCAATATTCTTGCCGACTGCCCATATTTTACCGTTTCGAACCAGAATTGTGCCGCGATCCAGGTTCTTACCGCACATAGTTAGGATTTTCGCACCAATTAACGCAATCATGTCTTTACCTCCCACGATACCCAAGGAACATGCTCCCCACTGCCAACAATTCCAAAGAATTGGCAGTATTCTATTTCTTCAACATGAAAACCTAATCTCCTATGTATTAAATACAAAATTAGTATTTAGTAATAAATAAGCGAGCAAGATTGTCCGTGCTCGCTTATCAACCAAACCACGCATCCCTGAGTAACTTAACTGCAGATTCGATTTTATTGGCGGGGATTTTTGAGAAATATAGGATGATGCGTGATGTGTTTTCCGGTATATTCTCTAAATAATAATCCCGAACAGAAGCGACACGACAACCCTTTTCCAATGCGCGCTCGACTAATTGCTCAACTTTTAGTTCAGACTTTACATTGAGAATCGTATGGGGTCCTGATTCAGTTCCCTCAATATCCACATATTTTTGACAGCATCAAAAAGCAATAATTTTTTTTCGCAATATAATTTACGCAGGCGGCGGATTTGGCGCTCCAGACAGCCATCAGCCATAAATTGGGCCAGTGCAAGTTGTTCAATAGTCGAAGCAGCTTGGTTGTATAATGCTGCATTTTGCTGAAAAACAGCCAGCAACTTTTCCGGCAACACCATGTAGCTAATGCGTATGGACGGCGGTATTACCTTGGATAAAGAGCCTAAATATACTACGGTATCCCCGTTGTCAAGCCCTTTTAGCGCCGGGATCGGGCGGCCAAAATAACGGAATTCGCTGTCATAATCATCCTCAATAATAATACCATTTACGTTCTCCGCCCAATTTAACAGGAATCAAGCATGATTAAATCCATAGCACCCTCCAAAACTGTACCTATCAAAATTATCCATTCTGTATATTTTAAAAGTATCAATTTCATTTTATAATACAGTTATGTTTTTTAAAAGAGATATACACAAATATCCATTACGATGATCTTGTACAGCTTTTTCAGCTAAAATCATACACGGTATATCTAAAACATTCAAACCAAGGGGGATTTACTTATGACAGTATTCAAAGCGCTTGCAGTAGCAGGCTCGGATACGAGCGGCGGTGCAGGACTCCAGGCAGATTTAAAAACATTCCAGGAACTAGGCGTGTATGGCATGACGGCCATTACCGTCATAGTTGCACAAAACCCACACAATAATTGGTCTCATGACATATATCCCTTGCCGCTTGAGGCACTGGAGGCGCAATTGGAGACGGTACTTGGGGGAATTGGTATAGACGCATTGAAAACAGGCATGCTGGCAACTACTGAGGTAATCTCGCTGGTCGCCAAAAAAATTGATCAATATGCTGTTAAAAATGTCGTAATTGATCCGGTTATGGCGTGCAAAGGAACCGACGAAGTACTACACCCCGAATCAGCTGCCGGTATTCGCGAAGTACTGGCCCCCCGCGCCACCATCATAACTCCTAATATTTTCGAAGCCACACAGCTAAGCGGTATTCGTTCCATTCGTTCCATTGAAGACATGAAAGCAGCAGCAGTTGAAATCTACAAATTGGGCCCCAAGAATGTGTTGATAAAAGGCGGGGCAAAACTTGATACTTCTGAAGCTGTAGATATATTGTACGATGGAAAAGAATTTACAGAATTACGCTCCCCGAAGATCAATACAACCTACACTCATGGCGCCGGCTGCACATACGGAGCCGCCATCACGGCCGGACTCGCCAAGGGCTTGCCGGTGCATGAAGCCGTTAATCAGGCCAAAAAATTCATTACCGCCGCCATCCAGGCTGCTTTTGCGCTCAATGCCTTTGTCGGCCCCACTTATCATGCTGCCCACCGCCTGAACAAGTAACAAACTGAAATAGATATGCCTTGAATTCTTTGTCAATCCAGTCTGACATGAGTTCAAGGCATATTTTCGCATCTGCGGCAACTAGGCAGGAAGAGACAGGTTCATTGTCCCCGACACTCATTATTCAAGATACAAACAATGCAGTATTGGCATATAAGCTGGGAACACCGCCCGTATGTAAAAAAAGAACATTATCATCCTTTTTTGAATAACCTTGTCTTGCAAGACCAATCAAACCTTTTCCACGCCAAGTAGATGATAAAGAATTACTTGCCGTTTGCCTCAGGATTATAGCTTCCCAAAACCATTTCGGACAAAACAAGCCGGCATTTCAATCCTTCTTTACTGCAGCCGCCAAAGTCGAACGACAGTGATTGGACTGCACACCACCGCAGGTGATTAACGTATCCGCTCCTTGCGCCAACGCGTCGGCAACCACAAACTCGAGTTTGCGTGTCTTATTGCCACCCCCGGTTAAACCAAGCAAATCATCCCTTTTAATATAAATGTTAGGATCATTGACAGCATGGGAAAACCGGGTTAATTGCTCCAGAGGCGTCCTGCCGTCCGTATAGCGGCGCCGTGGAAACGTGCCAAATTCATCGTATTACCTCCAATCTCTTTCGGTAAACAAAAGCATAATGCATTAAACCGGAATCTTTGTTAATACAACACACATCATTTCCGCCCCCTTTCAATCTTAACCATCAAAACTTTTAAAATAAACGCTGATGTTAGGCCGTACACTTCCCCATCTTACTATCATCCCATAGAGCTTTATAGAAATAATATCCTGAAAGCAGGATTATGATAGTTGCTCCTGCAAATAGCACCGAAAAGCCCATTGTTTCAGCCACGACTCCCAGCACGGAAGACCCAAGCGCATTGCCTACATCACCGGCAGCGGCGATTACACTTAGTGCTGAACCTTTATTAGCCGGACTTACTTTGTCAACAACATAGGCAGCCAAAGTAGGATATATTGTACCAAATCCAAAGCCGACCAGTGCACCGGCCAGAATAAAAGTGAATGTTGAGGGGTAAACCGCAAGCAGGCCGGTACTCACTGCATTGATTACACTTGCATAAACAGCCGTCCGTTCCGGGTTCCACATCTTGTTGATTTGGTGTACCATCGCCCGGGCACAAACCACAGCCCCGCTGAAGGCAATAAAAAATACCGAATAAGCGGTAATGTTACGACTAAGAGCTAAGAGCGGCACAAATGTAAAAGCTGTACCCAGGGCGAAATTAGACCCGAACAGGCAAACCGACGGTGCAATTACTTCTTTTGCCTTCCAGACCTCCCTGAAGGGAATCCTCGTATCCTCGCTACAATGAAGTACTTCCTTACTTCTTATCCACATAAGACCGGTTGCTATGCTGATACTAGCCAATCCCAGAAAAATCAGGCTAAAAAATCCATAGCCGGCGAAAATCACCGGCCCGATACTTGTAGCTATTCCCATGCCAATCATTGTACATAAGGAAAAGTATGCAATTGCCGCGGAAGTATTTTCCGGATTTTCCACACTACTGGCAAAAGTGATCGAGCCTGTTCCGTAGAAAGCCATGGCGATTCCTTGATAAAACCGTATCAACAGATACTGCCAGAAGCCGGATGCCCAAAAATAGGCCGCCAAACCGGCGGCAGTCAGCATCTGGCCAAAAAGTGTAATTGTCCTGCTTCCCTTGATGTCTACGCTCATTCCCGTCCACGGCCGCAATACCAAAGCCCCTAGTGAGATAATACCCATAATCATACCGATTTGTGATTCACTCATACCCTGCATTTTAAAATAAACAGGCAGGACAGGAGATAGCAGATTTGTACTAAATACATTCAATAGCTGAACAACAGCAATAATTTGAAATTGTTGGTTACTTAATAACCGCAGTAACATTGACATGACAACACCTTCGTTTTTTACCGGTTGAAACAATCTATATGAAATCCAATAAAGATTTTTTTCTAGGCGTGTTGTTAGTAACGCTCCACCGCTGGCGCTTGACTTACGCTTATGCTAACAACACGCCTGTAAATCTTTATTGGATACTATATATATAAAAATTAGTCAAGCAAAATCCCAACCCTGTCATTATCTTATTATAGGATATACCAGATGGGAACAATCTTCAAGCAGTTTCAATTATCAATCCTAGACCGGTTAACTGTATAGAAATTGTAAAATCACTGTTGGCATATTGGTCGATTTGCTCTTTATCCCAGCACCTGGCTCCCTGGGCTGGAGCAATAATGAATTGATTGATCCCCAAGGCCACCAGTTCTTCAAAGGTCTAGGCTCTTTATTACATAATATGTCACTATAATTAAACGGGTGCATAAGCTAACCGAACAAAAGCAAGCGCCCATGCTGACTTTTCATTCATCAGCATGGGCGTAACCATTCTTGATCCTAAATACAAATTTTATAGCGGATAATAAATAACCATAATTAATTGGGTCAGTCCACTACCGGAGTTATGATAGGCATGGGGCCTGTCTGCCCGGAACGTGATAGAATCACCTTTATTTACTCTATATTCTTTGTTATTTGTAAGAACAGTTAATTGACCGTCAACAACGGTAATAAATTCCTGAGTGTTCTCTCCATGGGTATCCCGACTATAATAGCCACCTTTTTCGATTTCTACTATGTACATCTCAAAGCGCCGGCCATCTTCATACGGGAAGACTGGATAAACTGTATATTTGCCGTTATCTTCCAGCAACGGTTCAACATCTGACTTATGCACAATAATTGCGTCGACTTGGGGGGAATTAATTAAGGATGTAAAAGAGACTTTCAACCCAGTGGCAATTCTCCAGATGGTATTAATTGTCGGGTTGGATTCACCCCGCTCAATCTGCCCGAGCATAGATTTACTGACTCCTGTCATATCGGCAACTTTTTCAAGGCTTAATTTCTTATCTTCGCGAATCCGTTTTAAATTGCCGGCAATTATTAAATTTAAGTCTTTCAATAAATCCCCCCCTACTTGTAACTATAACAGGTGTGTTATATAATAGCTTAAAGACGTTATAATGGACGTTTCGTGCATTAATAACGCACAATCCGTTATAGTGTATTTATCATTATTATAGCATAGTGAAAAAAACTTTAATATTCCAAGGGATAGAGGGGGACTTGAAATGAAACAAGAGTCCGGTATTAAAGCAGGGTTCATCACGGGAATACCTATCGTTATTGGTTATTTTCCGGTAGCCATGGCCTTTGGCCTGCTTGCTAAAACAGTTAATATCTCACTATTGGACACTTGTCTGTTTTCCTTAATTGTGTTTGCGGGGGCGAGTCAGTTTATGGCTTTAGATCTTATTAAAGCAGGAATCGCCACCGGAGATATAGTGCTCGCAACATTTCTTCTTAATTTACGGCATTTGATGATGAGCGCCTCGCTTGCGGTACGCTTCAAAAAAATAAATAAGGGCTGGCTGCCGTTTATTGCCTTTGGTATTACTGATGAAAGCTTTTCTGTCGCCTCTTTAAAAAGCGGTAAACTAAGTGTCCCCTTTTTGCTTGCATTGCAAGGCATCGCTTATTGTGCCTGGGTAAGCGGAACTTTCGCAGGCTATCTTGTGGGTACGGCGCTGCCCGCAGCTGTTCAAAACAGCCTAGGAATAGGTCTGTACGCCATGTTTACCGCAATATTGGTTCCTGAGATAAAAAAGTCTTCCAACGTTCTATGCTTAGCGGTTATATCCGGAATGATCTATGCAACCAGCGACTATTTCCAACTTCTCCCGGCAGGTTGGAGCCTTATAGTATCAATTATCGCTGCATCAGTAGCCGGTCTCTTTGTGCTAAAGGACGAAATCGAGGAGGGACAGGTGTGAAAAGTTATTTACCGTTAATCATTGGCATGATGCTTGTTACCTATTTGCCAAGGCTACTTCCCTGGATTGTTTTAACCGAGCGTCCGTTGCATCCGTTATTAAGACGCTTTCTCCTCTACATACCTTACACTGCTCTTGGCGCGTTAATTGTACGTGGGGCAATGGAGGCACCATCAGGAATGGCTCTGGCAACACTTGTAGGAATAGGAGTGTCGGCGGCTTGCTCATGGGTTAAGGGAGGATTGGTGTTGTCCGTATCGGCCTCTATCATTGCTGTCTTCTTGATGCTGTCTTAACGTTTCCATGATCTCAGGCAAATAATCCAGCAGCTTGGTTTTTGGCTGATTTTTATTCAGTTTGGCAAATAACGTGTCAAAGTCGGTAGTGTTGAAGACGGGAATTCGCCTTAGTAAGAAGATATTGTCCCGGCCAGGTTTGTTCAGACCGCTTAAAGTTGTAAAAGCCCCTTGATAGCCGCTTGCTTCCACTGCTTCCCAGACTGATAAATTGTAAAAACCGTAGGGGTAGGAAAAGAACACAGCTTCCCGGCCGGTTATCTGTTCAAGCTGGCGTTTGTTATCATAGATTTCGTCTTTTAGTTCCGTTCCGGTCAATTGGGTCAGATCACGGTGAGTCATGGAATGTCCGCCGATACTGAACCCGGCTTGGGCTATTTCCCGTATTTGCTTGGCCGAAAGCCGCCGGTTACGGTCAACATTAATTCCCACCACACAAAAGACGCCCTTAAACCCATATTTCTGCAAAATCGGCAATGCATAGGCGTAATTGTCGTCATAGCCGTCGTCAAAAGTGAACATAATCGGTTTTTCCGGCAAAGATACCATTTCCCCTTTCATATAGGCAATCAATTGCTCCGGCGAAATGGTCTCGAAACCGGCCTGATGAAAAAGCGACATTTGCCGGTCAAATTCATCGGCGGTAATTGTCAGCCGGGGTAGTCCGCCGTCGTCATAGCCGACATGATGGTACAGCAATACAGGAATGCCAGCTTCAAAACCAGCGTTGGCGACAAGTCCCGAAAGCAGCGTCAGTACAGATAAAACTAACCCTATCACCTTTTTTTTAAGTGTCATAACAATTCACCTGTTCGAATGGAATAAGAATGCGCCGTTGTTCTCCTTTTGAAAAACAACGGCGCTCCCCATTATGCTTTTGTTATATAAAACACGTATCCATAGTAATCAGCATATTGCCGGTAAAGATTAATCCCTTTTTGGCTGCTTTCAATCAAAGGAGCTTACTATTCAGTATAGCAACATTTTGAAAAAATATACTGGTCACCCCCGGAGCCTGCATTTAGCATCATAGTATCTTTTTACAAAATCCAACTATGCTTAAACATATATATGTGGATAATGCAGGTCAGAATGTTCGCCTGCATACAAAAACCGCACCTAAAAGGGGGCGAATAATTCAGTCAATCTATGTACCTTTTTCTTCGAGTCCTTTACGGCAGGAACCGGTTGGGTAAACCCACCAATCATAATCATTGTAGGGTTTGCAAAGTTGCGCCAGTTCTTTTCTCTTGGCGATATAACGCTCTTTATAAGATCCGAGTAACCGTCCGTGTTCAATCATTCCTTCAGGGGAGAACCGTGGTGGTTCCGGATAAGTATAGCGAATAATAAATTGACCGGATACAAATTGAAGCTGTCCTGTTGTCCCGCACATCACACAACGGACATGACCGGATTCCGAAATTTGCAGTAGACTACTGCCACACTCCCCGCAGGTTAATCTCCCGGATGACGACTTATCCCCACCGGTGGGATCTATTAGACGTTTTGCCAACTCCTGAGCCGCTGTTTTGATATCTTCCGCTAAAGCTTCTCCTGGAATGGCGGCATTTACCAGCAAATCACCCACCACGTCCAAATGGAGGAAGCGGGCAAAATTATTTACCGCCTCACGGGCATAGCCTTCCCAACCGCCAATACCATAAGTAACAACGGTAACGCACTTTTTCCCACTAAACTTGCGACTGTCACCCATTACAGAGATCAGGCGGTCACCGATAATCTTGATGCTGGTATGGGACCCCAGAAAATAACAAGGGGATGCAATTATCAGCGCATCAGCAGCCCGGATACGGTCAATTAAGAAATCCAGATCATCCTTAATGACGCATTTTTTTTCGGCCGGTAGGCAAGCATAACAAGCCTTGCACTGCTTGATATCTAAGTCAGTCAGACGAATCATTTGTTTCTCGATATCTGCAGGCAGTGATGCAAGCATCTCTTTTACCAGCAGTTCAGAATTGCCAGCCCTGCGCGGTGAGGCAACCAGGCCAAGTACTTTCAACAGTATGCCCTCCTGATTCATTCATCTTTGATCTACTTCTTAGTATACACTCACCTTGCACGCTTCTCAACTAATGCTTCTAGTGCTCTTACATTGTCGCCAACTAAAACAGGTATATTTCGCATTATTTCTTCAATACTCCAGTCCCACCATTTGATTTTCAGTAAAAGCGCTATTGTTTCTTCAATTGGTTCTGCAAAGTAATCCCCCTTTAGAGTTTTGAATGCTGCGTCCCTGTCATACATGCTGCCCTTTTGTATGATAAATATGTGCACGGTCAACATAGGCTTGTGTATAACCAGAATATAATTCTTCAAAATCGACGATGAAAAGTTCCGGATTTTTCATCAGATCAAGTTCGACAAGTTGATTGATGTGGTTACCATCTTGGCTGGATATAATGCGGACTATGGGGGTAGTTTTGTTATGTATGCCAACGCCAAGAATCAGGCCGCTTTGCCGGTTATTAAGCCGTACTATTTTACCCATGGGGTAGATGGCAACATTCTGGTTAAACTTATCTACGATCGCCGGATTAAAATACTCTCCTGCGGCTTTGTTCAAAATAGCGACTGCATAATATACAGGTGTAGGCAGGCGATACGGCACCCCCGCGATCAATCGGTCATAGACATCGGCGATACCAATAATTTGAGCATACTCGGAAATGGCATCCCCCTTAAGGCCCATGGGGTATCCGCTGCCGTTCCAGCGTTCGTGATGTTGAAAGCAAGCGTTAACTACATTGACCGATAAGTTATGGTTTTCCCGCAGGATCTCCAAAGAGTAAAATGAATGCCGCCGGTATTCTTCTCTTTCATTCCGTGTTAAATAGTTGGGAAACTGCAGCGCCAAGTGCCTTGAAAATTTAATTTTTCCGACGTCATGAAGCAAAGCTGCCAGGCCCAGTTCGTCTAACTGATTGGAATCATATCCCATAGAAAGCCCGGTCATAACTGATAAAATACAGGTATTGATGGCATGAGAAAACATATAATCTTCTTTACGGCGTATATCCAGAAGGTGAATCATATTTTCCGGGTTCTGACCAAGTTTGTTGATTAAGTCACTGACAAGGTGTTTTACCCTACTGAGGTTTATTCCTTTACCGACACGAAAATGATTAACTACCTCCCGGGCTGCGTCCACGGCTTCCTGCCTATATTTTGGGTCATAGAAATCTTCTCTAGCCTCAATCGCATCTTCGGTCTTTGGTTCTCCGACAAACAGAGATGTAATACCTATATTGCGAAGATACCGAATGTATCTTTCTTTCATTTCTATGCCCTCATGAAGTAAAACCGTGCCATCGGCTGCAATGAGTGGCCTTGACAAATACATGCCTGGCTGTATTTCGTCTAAAGTTATTCTGTTCATAGAACCCCCCTCCCGAATAAGTATGTTGACCACCAGCTCTACTATATATATCGAATATAGAGCAACAATACTTAAAGCAACAGGAAGGAAGCATAGCGGTGCTAGAGAGAAAAAGGGGCTGTGCCGAAACGAAAGTTTCAACACGGCCCCTTTTTATTACCGGCATCCACTACCGCCTGTTCAAAAAATGCAGGCGACTTATCAAAGGAATTAGTTACATAATTTTATTTAAGTCGTCAATCAGCGCATCCACATCAATACCGTGGGCCAGAGCGCCCTGCTCAATATTCTCAAATTGAGCGGCAGCACAACCAATACAACCCATACCGTGTTTAAAAAATACTTCTACTGTCTGGGGGTATTTTTGTACCACTTCAACAATACTCATGTTTTTTGTAATAACCATAAATGACATTCTCCTTTTGTTCAATATTATATTTCAGAAAATATTTTCTTTGATACAATGTTAAACAATAGAGCATTATTTTGCAAGTACGCACTTATTTGTGCTATAGTATCTATTTATATACCGCTTGATGGATAAGTCCCTTTCCAGCAGTATTTGATTGATTCTCTCATGCACAGAAAGTAAAAAGTGCCGTGTAGAAACACGGCTTCGCCTGATGCATAATTACAGCATATACCCATTACATAATTATCTTTACCAATACCAGGCCAACAATAACACTTACACTTGTAGTGACCAATCCCGGAATCATGTAGCTGTGATTTAATACATACTTGCCAATTCTGGTTGTTCCAGTACGGTCAAATGCTACTCCGGCAATAAGTACACCTGTACTCGGGATAAGAAAATACCCGCAAACCGCAGGAAAAGCAGCAATTAACATACTAGCGGGAATTCCCAGTGCAATTCCTAAAGGCATTACGGCCCCTACAGTCGCAACCTGACAGTGTGTCACTGCCGATGCGGCAATTATTATTTACCAACCTAATCTGCTCTACCCTTTATACCCCATCTGCTTCGATATATTTACAGTGGCTTCTTTTAAATAAGGTATAAGCTTGTTTACCGTTTCGTAAGTCATTCGGACAGTCGGCCCAGATATACTGATTGCCGCAATAACTTTTCCCATATGATCAAATATCGGGGCAGCGACACACCTAAGTCCTTGAAGGAATTCCTCGTCGTCAAAAGAATACCCTTGTTCTTTTACCTGCTGCAGGTGCGCATACAGTTCGGAAACATTGGTTATTGACTTATTGGTAAATTGGGGCAGCCTGCTGTCTGATTGATTTGCCGCCAATACCTTTTTAAACTCGTGCTCGGGGAGATAAGCGAGAATAACCTTACCCAAAGCTGTACAGAAGGCAGGAAGTCGCCGGCCGACCTCCAACCCCATACGGAGAGGTTCTGAACTCTCAATCCGCTCAATGTATATGACATCACATTTATCGATTACCGCCAGATTGACTGTCTCACCTGATAAACTGGCCAGTTTTTCAAGATATGACCCGGCTTCTTTTCTAACACCTAATTTATTGACCATCATGTTGCCGACTTCAAACAATTTGAGGCTCAACCGGTATTTACCGGAAGCAGTTTGTTGAACAAAGCCCTTGTCCTTGAGTGTTGCCAGTAAACGGTGTACTGTACTCTTCCCTAATCCGATCTCTTTGCTAATCTCGGTTATACCGAGTTCAAACTCCTGGCCGAGTAATTCTAATATTACCAGCGCCCGTTCTACCGATTGAATTTTTTCAGACGTGTTTTCCATTGCCGTTTCCCCTCTATCTGCGAATTGTTGTCAGAGGAATAAATCTTACCGGATATATTATGTTTGACTTTGCATGGTTTGGACTTCGCTAGATAATAGGAAAAATCCTGCTATTATTTAGCTCTCATTCACCGGCAGCAACTTTTTCCACATTTACCGGGCTCATACATTCAATTATTTTTAGCGGATTGGCTATCTTTTTAATAACATTACTGTCCATTTGGGCGGGAACCGGTCCGAGGAATACGATGCCGCAAATATCATAATCCTTCTTTACCTTGGTAATCAGCCAAATAAAGTCTTCTACGATGATCGTCCCTTCTACCACAAAACTTTTTACCCGAATCCCAATTGAACGACAATTATTGACAATACTTTCCTGCATACAGATATCCCCGGGGCGCTGTCCTACCCGGATGATACCTATGGTACGTCCTATACCCCATCTCATTTCTTCTTGAATTTTTTTTAAGGCCTCAACCATAGGTTTAGCCTGGAGAACTACACTCATTAGCTATCTCCTCTGCAATAATATTTTCTGCTTTATTGAAGATGTTTGCAAAATGTCCGGAGATTTTCGCCGTATCAGAACATTGGCTTAGTACTTGTTGAACTGTCAAAACAGACTGGGTATTTTCCCCTGTGTTGTCCAGTATCCACTACTGTCTCGAATATGTGCATTATTGCACTTTGTCGCCATAGTATTATCGGGCCATCGCTTTAATGCAATGGCCCGATTCAGAAAAAGAAAGCATCCGTCTATATAGATATATTGAGCAACAACGGTTATTCTTCTTCTAATGCTGCTAAAAACTCTTTTACCGATTCTTCCGGCATCTTATAGGAATGCTCAGCGTCAACAGGGAATTGTCCTTGTCTTACTTCATCCGCGTACTGTTTAAAGGCATTTACCATAATTTCACCGACATTTGCATACTTTTTAACAAACTTGGGGGTAAAGTTGTCATAGAATCCTACCATATCTGCATAAATCAATAATTGACCATGAGTGTAGGACCCGCCGCCGATACCTAAAACAGGAATTCCCGCCCGCTCGGTAATAGCTTTGCCGACTACAGGAGGAACACCCTCCACAAGAATACTGAAGGCACCGGCTTCTTCGACAATCTTAGCTTGTTTAACAAGTTTTAAGGCACTGCTGCAGCTGCGTCCTTGGGCTTTGTAACCACCAATTTGCCCCATGAACTGAGGAGTTAAGCCAATATGTCCCATTACCAAAATACCGGCTTGCTGGATGGCATTAATCCGGCTCGCAATCATTGGGCCGGCACCTTCAAGTTTAATAGCGTCAACGCCGGCCTCTTTTACCATACGGCCTGCATTGGCAACAGCCTGCTCGTCAGATGACTGATAAGACATGTACGGCATATCGCCAACAATAAAGGTGTTGGGAGCGCCCCGGCGTACAGCCTGACAATGACGCACCATATCATCCATGGTTACAGGGAACGTGGTGTCATACCCTAAGCTTACCATCCCCAGCGAATCGCCTACCAGGATCATATCGACACCGGCTTTTTCCTGCATTTTGGCAGTGAGGTAGTCATACGCCGTTAAGTATACAATCTTCTCGCCCTTGGCCACCATTTGTGCAAAATCATTAATTGTTTTCTTTGCCATAGTAACACTCCTATTTAAAATATATTTTGTTCCGTATTACGGAACAATGATTCCGCTATCAAGGTATACCTTTGGATTCCGAGAACCTAATTTTCCTGGGAATTCACTCTGTTATACAGAATACGCATACCTATGCAATTTAATAAATTATCCCCTCCTGACCGGCTTCATAAATGACTAAGGTATAACTACATATACTTTTACGAAAAGAGAGAAGATATTGTTCCGAATTATGGAACGTCAGTTCCGATTATATTATAATACTTCTACATACATCACAAAAACCCTTCTCGGAATTTTCCTTTTTAGCCATAAATGTGATATTTTTTCGGCAAAACAGTTTCAATTCAGCCTTTAGGTCATTTTTCATGGTTGACTGCGCGGCTGGAACGCAGCATCAGGCTATATATAAAAGCTACTACCCCCCGTTAGTCCGAAGTTTGGCTGACAGGTAGTAGCTCCCGCGTACCTCTATATAGAAGATAACTTAGCCAGGAAAGTCTCCGGCGTTGGAAGAGTTTCAACAGCCCACCACGGCGAACAATTCTGTAATTGGTCTAAAGAATAGGCTCCGGTAGCGACACCCAGGGTATATGCGCCAATCGCCTTACCGCACTCAATATCATGGGGAGTATCCCCAATTACATAAACATTATGCTGCGCCGGATCACCCCAATGTCCACGGATGATATCCAATGCCCTCCGTGCTATCTCCACTCTGTGCTCAGACTGTTCGGAGAAAGCACTGCAAGCAAAATCAAAATACTGTTCCAACTCGAAGTGTCTTAATTTCACGTGCGCCCCTTGTTTACTGTTACCGGTCAATAACAGCAGCTTGTAGTCGTCTTGCTCACACAGCCGGGACAAAATATTTCGAACCCGGGGTAAAACAAAACCTTCTCTGGCAGCCAGTTGCTCAGGAAGAATCGACTCGTAACGACGGCACAGGGTAGCAATTTCGTCCTGGCTTGCTTCCCGCTCAAGTACTGTTTGGATCACCTGCCTGCCGATATAGTTGTCTGTCATCCCGGCGGTAGCGATATCGGCAAAATCCACTGATTTGCCCCAGAGTTCTTCTGTTGCCTGACGAAAAGCATATAATCCTGCTTTGGAAGTTCTGATCAGTGTCCCATCTATATCCCAAAAAAGTATATTCAACATCATCATCCTTTTGTTTAAATTATGTTAACACCATCAACAATCAGTAAATCCTATACTTTTCCTGGCCCGGGGAAGTCTTCACAGACCGGGGCAAATTTTATAATTCATATGTCTTCGCCATCTATTTGCTCAACTCCTTGTGGCAAATAGCTTTTTTCTTATTTCCCTTTAAGCGGCGCACAGGCTACCTTCCGGTTCAACGATGTTATTGGCCAAAGTCCGGCAATCCTTAAGACCGTCCAATTGGCAATGCAAGCCGCAGGCGGTATGTCTAACGTACTCATAGAGGGGAAAGCGGTACAGGGAAAGAAGTTTTTGCCCAGGCAATCCACAATCACAGTGCACGGCGTAAGGGTTCCTTCGTGGCCGTAAACTGTGGAGCCATCCCAAGAGAACTGATAGGAAGTGAACTGTTCGGGTATACGGAAGGAGCGTAATGTCGTTGCTCAAACAATATCACTGGCCCGAGAACGTTCGCAAATTACAGAATATTGTGGAAAGAATGATTAGCATGGCTGACAGCAATACAATTCATTTAGAATATTTACCTGAAGATATTGTCCATCATAAAGACCGGGCGGTTGCTCCGTCCCAGTCAAAGACAACTCAAGATCCTTGTGAACGGGTTAAAATAAAACAAAACCTAAGTGATAAAGAACGACAATATATCATTGACTTTTTGATTAAGGCAAGGGACAATATTAGCCTTGTCGCTAAAGAAATGGGAATTGCCCGCAGTACCATTTACCGGAAAATGCGGCAATATAACATATATTATTAACTCATCTTTCCAGCGGTCTGTATAATATTTCCCGTCAAGTCAGGCCTGAGCCTTAGGGGAACAGGGCTCAGGCTCTATTTTAGCACCAAAGCGCAAGCGACTTCAGCATCACTTTGAGTTCCGTTAACATTATTTTTTTGGCCGGCTCTGATTTAATACTTCGGCCCCCAAGGTTGCCTGGAAATGACCAACAGCCCAGCGGTGCCCTTCAGGGTTAAAGCTTGCCACGGCATCCTCGTGAACGGCGAGGCTATATCCCCGGTTATACCCGTCGATAGCCGTATGCAGCACACATATGTCTGTACAAACACCGGCAAGATGAATTTCCCGGATTCCCCGTGCACGCAGTTGCAAATCTAAATCTGTTCCGCAGAAAGCGCTGTACCTCACTTTATCCATCCAATAAATGTCTTTCTCATAATTCTTATA
The DNA here is from genome assembly GCA_041428575.1 of Sporomusaceae bacterium ACPt. Lineage (GTDB taxonomy): Bacteria > Bacillota > Negativicutes > Sporomusales > Sporomusaceae > Sporomusa_D > Sporomusa_D carbonis. The sequence continues at coordinate 926,362 of CP155570.1, read as the reverse complement.
TGTGTCGTTTAGTTTTCCGTACAAATTCCTTCCCGTTGTACCTCGTACATTATGTACTGGAAACAGTTTGGATTCGGGGTGAAAAGGGTCATTTTCGTCGTGAGCGTCAACAGCCATAACAACCCAATCTCCATTCTGAATAAATTGTTCCGTTAACTCCGCAATACGGTCTTCAATCTGAATAGCCGGCTGTCCAACCGGCAGTTTTCCGACCACAAAATCATAGGTAAAATCGATAACAATCAAAGCTTTCATTTGTCATCCTCCATTTATCATCAGCAAATAATTTATTTTATAACTTTTACCATATAAATACAAAAGTCCTGCAACATTTCACGAAGTTACTGTGGCAAAGCGATAATTTTTACCGGCAAGTTCGAGCCTCCCGGCGGGCTAAACGTAAATGATAGCGGGTCACCGCTGTCATAAGTACCTAAGAAGGCAAAGTCATTTTTTTTATTATCTCCGAAATATATTCTGCCACGCGGTATTGCAAGCGGACTCCAGCTTACCTCAGGATGGTTTATCCCGATGGCACCGGCATAATACCCACCCATTGGTACAAGATAGTAAGCGATTCTACCGCCTTTTTGCGAAGGAAGCAAAATTTGATAGACAACACCATAATTTCCATAATCAACAACTTCCGTTCCATCGGTAGCGTCAATGCCTTTCACATAAGAATCAACGTTATTGTCAGCCAGCGTTATTCCTACAGCCCCGTCCGAAGCCGGATCATAAACCTTTAGTGGGGAAATTTGCCTGTTTGCCCCTTCAAACGTGCCTCGCAAATGCCACTGATCGGCCGGCAGCACCTTTAATGTCTTGGAAAACTGCACACTATCCTCAATTACAGGTAGCATCATGACTGTAACAGTTATCGGGCGATCAACCGTAAAATCATAAATTCCGTGAATCAGCATATTCGGCATAATGGCTGCTTCGCTGATACTTGCCGACAGTGGCATTACTCCACCCGGAGGAACATTTATCTGATACGCCCGTTTTTCGGCAAGGTATGATGTCAGTGTTTCTTTTCCTACCTCCATCCAAGCGTACCCCGGACCACCCAAACCCGATTGACTGACAGTGACATGAGCTGTTTTATCTCCCTTGTTTTCCAAATGCACAGCTACCTTTTTAACGTCATTTGATGCGTTGACATGGTAAAAAAAGAGCCGCGCGTTCCCTTCCACCTTATCTTGATACAAAATACCATCATTTTGTACCATCTCGGGACTATCAGAAAGCAACAGCTTACCGCCAACTGAACTATTCTTCACTTCCCATTCCGGAAGATTGTCTATATCCAGCCCAAGTGGCCCAAAGGCGGCGGCAATGGATTGACTCCCTAGGCTGCCTATCAGCATCATAATCAAGACGAACATCGTTACATGTTTCATTTTGTCCTCCCACTAACTATTAGCTACAAAAAATTACCCACGCCCTACTCGTAAAAAATAAACAAATCCCCTAACGACGCGACTAACATCGTAGGGGAGAATAAATTTCGGCATCACACCCTAATTGACTTGAAAAAACATTCTGCGTCACTTGAATTACTAACCCGTCTATCTTACCTTTAACACTAGCTTAGATACAATCATATCCCGTGCAAAAACACCGAGACCGTCTTTCCCTTTTATCTCTTAGCAACACTATATATTCTAAAGTTCTGCTAAAATATAAAATATCCTGCGATAATTTGTATTTTTAAGTCGGATAATTTGCTCTTCATTCCGATAATTTCCAATCATGATCATGCCCTGACCAAATTGCTTGCCTAAATTTGAACTCTTCCGCAGAGCGAAAAGTATTCACTTACGCAATAAACTAAAATCCTGCAAGCCCTTTGGTTAAGGACTGCAGGATTTTTACCATTGGCAATGCCGGATAAAAATACCGGATTTTTTACGCGTTCTTGCCTAAAACATATACTTTCACGTTCTTGATACCGAAATCATAAGCTTGGTCTACCGAGCGCATGGCAATATCAATACGGTTTCCTTTAATGGCGCCACCGGTATCCTCTGCTGTTGCATAGTGGCCGGTGCCGTCAGGATACTGGATATACACGCGCGACCCTAACGGAATTACGTTGGGGTCTACAGCAATAACGCCAGGACGGACTTTTGAACCGATAAAGGTTTTGTCGCCCCATTGGTCGTTGTCATGGGGACCAGGTGCATAAGCAGTGGCTTTAACATTTAATACCTGCTGATATTCAGTGGGAGCTTTGGCTGCAGTTGGCGAGGCCTGGACAGTTTTGGCGGCCTGCTTCTGCGGTGCAGCCGTATCTTTGGGTACCGGGGTCCGGGCTTGCTGGTCACGCTCATTCTGGGCCTTAGCTTGAGCTCGGGCGGCGGCTTTGGCTTGGGCTTCGGCTTGTGCTTGAGCTTTGGCCTTGGCTTGGGCTTTAGCCAGCTTTTTCAGGGGAATCCTGCTTTCTGATTGAAAATTAAAGTTGCCTTTTGGGGTTTTTACTACATGCTCAATAGCACTACCAGGCTGAGCGGTACCATCGGGAATGGCTGAAGCGTGAGCTGTGGCAGGCACTCCAGGCAATAATGCCGAGGACACAAATGCTGCACCGGCAACTGCGGCAGCAGCTGCCATACGTTTGAGTCTCCGTTTCATTGATTTATTGTATTTGCGGTGCTGCCTGTGATTCAATTACGACTCGCCCTCCTTCCCAAAACTATTAATTATAGTTTCTACCAAATGTTTTTTTTAATCCTAAGCAGTTTAACATGCATTTCGGTTGTGACACTATTGGGTACAATTGGAAAAGAGATCAAGCCGCTAGAAATTTTTATGTTCTGTTCGTTCGATGATTTCATCCTGTAATGCTTTGGTAAGATTATTGAAGTAATCACTGTAACCGGCAACTCTTACAATAAGATTATTATATTTTTCAGGATTCTTTTGGGCATCTCTTAGCGTATCGGCATCCACAATATTGAACTGAATATGGTGCCCATCCATCTTGAAGTAGGCCCGAATTAAGTCTTTTAATTTTACCAGACCTCCTTCTCCTTGTACGACTTGGGGTGTGAATTTTTGGTTAAGCAATGCCCCGCCTGTTCTCAGCTGATCCATTTTTGCCGCAGATTTGATCACTGCTGTAGGACCGTTTCTATCTGCTCCTTGTACAGGAGAAATGCCTTCGGAGAGCGGACGTCCGGCTTTCCTGCCATCCGGCGTGGCCCCAATGACTGAACCGAAGTATACGTGGCAGGTGGTTGGCAGCATTTCAATTCGATAGGTCCCGCCAGTCGGGGTTTTTCTTCCGTTTACAACTTCATGGAAAATTTCGAACACCTTGAGCATAATACTATCGGCATAATCATCGTCATTGCCGTATTTGGGCGTTTTATTCAAAAATAACTGGCGCACCTTTTCACGGCCTTCGAAATCAGCCTTTAATATCTCTAATAATTCCCCCATTGAGAATTTCTTTTTATCATAAACATGATATTCAATAGCTGACAGACAATCGGTAATACTGCCGATACCAACGCCTTGAATATATCTGGAGTTGTAGCGGGCACCTCCCGCATTATAATCCTTACCCTTTTCAATACAGTCATCAACAACGATAGACATGAACGGAGCAGGCATATATTTCGCATACAGCATCTCAATGATGTTGTTGCCGCGAATCTTGATGTCAACAAAATGCTCAACTTGTTTCTTAAATGCTGCCAGCAGCTCATCAAGCGAAGCAAATTGGGTTGGATCTCCTGTTTCAATCCCTAGCTTTTTGCCGGTTCTGGGGTCAATACCATTGTGTAGTGTAATTTCTAATATTTTTACAAGATTAAAATACCCTGTTAAGATATAGGCTTCTTTACCAAAGCAGCCTACCTCTACGCAACCGCTGGTACCGCCGCAGCGTGCATCCTCAAGACTTTTTCCCTGACGGAGCAGCTCTTCCAGTACTGCGTCGGTATTAAATACCGAGGGAAAACCCATTCCCTCCCTGATTACTTCGGCAGCCCTGATGACAAATTGATCCGGGTTCTTTCTGCTGATTTGTACATTGGTGCTCGGTTGCAGGATTCTCATTTCCTTAACAATATCCAGCAGCAAATAGGACAATTCGTTTACGCCGTTAGTGCCATCAGGTTTGATTCCGCCAATATTGATGTTGCAAAAATCTGTATATGTGGCGCTTTCCTGAAGGGTAATACCTACCTTGGGCGGGGCAGGCTGGTTGTTGAATTTCACCCAGAAGCATTCCAACAACTCTTTCGCAGCATCACGCGTCAGAGTCCCTGCTTGAATTTCCCGTTCATAGAATGGATAAAGATGAATGTCAAGCTTGCCTGGACAGAAAGAATCCCAGGTATTTAATTCCGTGATTACACCCAGGTGGACAAACCAGTATGTCTGTAAAGCTTCTCTGAAAGTTCTTGGCGCATAGGCCGGCACATGACGGCAAACAGCGGCAATTTCTTCCAATTCTTTCTTTCTTACAGGGTCCGGCTCCTTACTGGCCAGAGCGCTCGCCGCTTCAGCATGTCTTTGCGCGTAGGTAATAATCGCATCACAGCAAATTGCCATAGCTCTTAGTTCTTCTTGCTTTTCATAAGCCTGACAATCATGTTGGTAATCCAGTTCTTGAAGCTTTTTCTCAATATCTTTTTTGAAATCAAGGAAGCCTTTCCGGTAAATTTTTCCGTCAGCAACCGTATGACCCGGTGCTCGTTGTTCCATGAACTCGGTATAAATGCCGGCTTCATAGCAGTCCTTCCAGGCTGGTGTCATTTGATCAAAAATCAGGTCGCGGATGGCTTTACCTTGCCAGAAAGGTATAATTTCTTCTCTTTGAATTCGCTTGGTCTCCTCATCGACTCTAAAAAAGATTTTCTCACGCTTATCGATAACCTCAAAATCGCCGACGGTATGGCAGCATAGTTCCGGATACGTGGGCGCCTCCTGCGGTCCAGTCCCCCGTTCTCCGACAATGAGCTCACCTTCATTGATGCAAATAGTTTTATTTTCCATCAGATATTTAAAGGTTAATGCTCTCAACACCGGAATAGAAACCTTACCCGCATATTTTTTATAGGCTTCTGTCACCAGCCTGGCCCGTTCAATGGATAACCGGGGAATGGTGTTAACACTTTGCTCTCTTAATTTGGCCACCCTGTTACTTAAATTCATTCCCTGTACTGTCATTTGTATCAGCCTCCAATGTTAACATTTAGGCCAAAAGCCCTGAGTTTTTGTGAAATTTCATTCACCTGTTTATCAGCAAGCGGCTGTACATCGGGTAATTGATACGCTTTGCCCAGCCTCGTATATTTATCAATAGCCATATTATGATAGGGCAATAAATAAACATCTCTCAGATTCAACGACGCTACAAATGCCCCTGTTTTTGCTATATTGGCGTCATCGTCATTTATTCGCGGTATAACGGGTATACGAATCCAGATTTTATTGTTATTTGCTGCAAGCTTTTTTACATTTTCTAATATGAGTTTATTGGATACGCCCGTGTATTTTTTGTGCTGCTCTTCATCCATATGTTTAATATCATATAAAAACAAATCTACTTTATCTGCTATCCTGGCAATGGATTCCCAAGGTGCATGACCGCAAGTATCTAAAACAGTATGAATCCCTTTCAATTTGCATGCGCCAAGAAGACCATCAAGAAATTCCAGCTGCGTCAAAGATTCTCCGCCGGAAAGTGTAGCCCCGCCACCAGATTCTTCATAAAAAATCCGGTCCTTTTCTATTTCTTTCATAACATCTTCTACCGTCATTCTCTGTCCTACCTTCTCCATCGCTCCGGTAGGACAGGTCTCTATGCAGTTTTCACATAAACCGCATTGGGCCTCATTTCTTATAAACCCTTCATCAGAAGCTGTTATTGCCGCATTGGGACAACTTTTCTCACAATCTCCGCAGCCGATACATTTATTTTTCCAAAATACTATTTCAGTTTTTGACTCTAAGCTTTCCGGATTATGACACCACCAACAGCGTAATGGACATCCTTTTAAAAAAATTGTGGTTCGTATTCCCGGACCGTCATGTATGGAATATTTTTGAATGTTAAATACTGTCCCTGCAATCAAAAAAATCACCGCCAATAACTTCGGTTTTATGAAAAATACATAAATTGAGGCTGCATACCCACTTTACTACGCAATAATCGTGCCAAATATTGTTTTCTATATGAAATCCAATAAAGTTTTTTTCTAGGCGTGTTGTTAGTAACGCTCCACCGCCGGCGCTTGACTTACGCTTATACTAACAACACGCCTGTAAATCTTTATTGGATACTATATAGCGTAAAATACGGTTTTTATCTGGCACTGTCCTGCTTATTAAGTCTTTGTCTACTGATTGAATTTCCACAAATTTAAAAATGTCTCTAAAATGGGACAATGTCGGTAATGACATCGTCCCCTTTTAGAGACATATCAGCCACGATGTAATATAATTTCCCAATCAATATTGTATTTTTTTATTTTATTATGTAATGTCTGCCGGGGAATTTTTAGCATCCTCGCAGCTTTTGCGCCATTTCCATTAGCCTGCTTTAAAGCCTTTTGAATTAATTTCTTCTCATATTCATTTAAATTTTCCACCAACGAAGAAATCACTATATCTTCTGTAGCCTCTTGCTGTTTGCTTCTAGCTGTTTCTGTAGAGCTGACTATATGATTGGGTAAATCATCCACATCAATGACATTACCCTCAATGAAATTCATGACGCTTTCTATAGCATATTTTAACTCCCGGACATTGCCGGGCCAATGGTAAGAATGCAATATATTTAAAGCCGCAGGAGAAATTTTTTCCACCTTTTTATTGACTTTATCATTATACATGTCAATAAAGAAATTCGTTAGCAGCGAAATATCCTCTTTTCTGTCTCGCAAAGCCGGAATATTTAACGGAATGACATTTAAACGATAGTATAAGTCCTTGCGCAAAATATTTTTCTCCACGAGTTGTGAGGGGGGCTCATTGGTACTGGCGATAATTCTTACATCGACAATAATTGTATTGGTTCCCCCAACCCGGCGAATCATGCCGTCTTGAAGAACACGCAGCAATTTCCCCTGAAGCTCCATATCCATGGAATTAATTTCATCTAAAAAAAGCGTTCCTCCGTCAGCAAGCTCAAAAAGCCCCGGTTTATCTTTCGCACCTGTAAAACTCCCTGCCGTTGTGCCAAACAATATGCTATCCAAGAGTGTATTTGGCAATGCAGCGCAGTTTTGGGCGATAAAGGGCTTGTTTCTCCGTGCCTTGCCGGCATTATGAATGGCCTGAATCAAAAGTTCTTTTCCCGTTCCAGTTTCACCATAAACCAGTACGGGTGAGTCACTATCGGCTATTTTTTGAGCCCGCTTTTTTAATTCTTTTATTACCGGACTTTCCCCAATAATATCATCAAAGGTATATCTGACTCCATTTCCCTGGTATGATTTCACGTTACGCGTTTTCTTAAATAATTCCGATTGAAGGTTTAGGACTTTCTCTGATAATTCTTTAACCTGGGTTAAATCCCGGTAAATTTCAAGAGCACCGATAATTTCCCCGTGCTTTATCAAGGGTATCGTTGATGTCAGAGTAGAAACTTTTATTCCTTGAAAATTCATATAGGTCTGAACATAATCGATGATAGGCTGTTTCGTTCTCAATACTTGGTAAAATGTACTGGTTTCAGGTGTTAAATCGGGAAAAATGTCTAAAATATTTTTTCCAATAGCCCGGTCTGGAGTGATACCGGCTATATTGGTTGCCGGCTCATTATAAAAAGTAACATTTGCATTTTTATCCACCACTAAAATTCCTTCGTCCAGATGCTTGAGTATAGATTCCAAAAGGAATTTATAGTCCACTGTATTCACCTCGATTTGGGTATGGGGAACTTCGCCCCGCGTGTTGGATTGCCGTTTCGGATCTTGCGTTTTTTTCATTATACATCGAAGTTGGGAAGTATGTAATCAAAATCGTGCTATAATTTATCAATATTATTCATGAACTTTGCTGTGCACCTCATTATAATTGATATTACTGCAGTTATTAATAATAGGAGAACAATTATGAGCAAACAAAAACAGACCTTTCTTAGCAAATCATTAATTTTAGTAGCCCTTAGCCACGCAATTACCGATTTAAGCCAAGGAGCTTTACCCATCCTTTTACCATTTCTCAAAAACGCTTTTACTCTCTCATACTCCCAAATAGGGTTTATCGTAATGGCCCAGAATGTAACCTCATCAGTGATTCAGCCGGTTTTCGGCTATATAACCGATCGCCTTTCACTGCCCTGGCTGGTTCCTGCCGGACTTCTGCTGTCCGGGTTGGGCATGGCGGTCACCGGCTTGGCTACTTCTTACTCAAGCTTACTGATGATTGTCGTTATTACCGGCTTGGGAATCGCCGCTTTTCATCCTCAAGGCGCTAAAATGATTCACAACGCCAGCCATATTCATAACCGGGGCCAAAGCATGGCCGTATTTTCACTTGGCGGCAATTTGGGGCAGGCTTGTGGTTCGGTGTTTATGGTGGCGCTGCTAAGTTTACCCGGGTCGACAAACAACACTCTCTATTTCTGCCTGCCGGCCTTTCTCCTTGCCGCGCTGCTCTGGTTAAACATGCCGGCGTTATCACCGAAACTTCCGCGGCAACACTCGTCCAATATGAAAAAAAGTAAAGCCAATACGCCCATACCATTGGCTATGATAAGCCTCCTCTTGTTTTACATTTTTTTCCGCAGCAGTATTGCTGCCGGCTTAACTACCTATATTCCCCTCTATTTTGCAGATTATCTTGGCGGCAGCCACGCCTATGCCAGTTACCTGGTATCAGGGTATCTGCTGAGCGGCGTGGTGGGAACCTATGTCGGCGGCGTACTCGGCGATAAATTCGGACGTAAAACCATCATTTTAGGGTCGATGCTCCTCACGCTTCCCTTGTTAATCCTCTTACCCCATGCTAGCGGCTATTGGACGTTGCCGCTGGTAGTAGCCATTGGCTTTGTTTACATTGCGTCTTTTTCATCCACCACTGTGCTGGCCCAGGAAATGATGCCCGGCTATGAAGCACTGGGGGCAAGCCTTACCATCGGTTTCAGCATCGGCCTGGGCGGACTGGCGGTTACACTGCTGGGCTACATTGCCGACCACTTTGGTATCCCCAGTGTTTTCTCCGTTATTTCCGTTATACCGATTGCCGCCGCCATCCTCGCCTTTTTCTTGCCCGGCCGGCTCTTTAAACCTGACAACATAGCAGTAAGCAAGCAAGCCGGCTGATAGTCGGCTTGCAAGGCGCAAAATAACCGCTCCCTCCTTAAGGTACGCGGTTATTTTCGGAGGTAAAGACAGTTTTGCGATTGGTCGTATCCATAACTCAATGTGACTATATAAGGCTCATTATCTTGGCAAAGCGATAAAACTACAAATTTGCCTTTTTTGAGAATTTCATTAATTTCTTTACAGGTCTTTAGTTGTCTGTCGTGCCTCCGCATATGATATGCCATAGTAAATTCCTCCGAAAGTGTATAGGTGCTTTTATTTCAAACAATCATGCGACATACAATTTTATTCTATATGAAATCCAATAAAGATTTTTTCTAGGCGTGTTGTTAGTAACGCTCCACCGCTGGCGCTTGACTTACGCTTATACTAACAACACGCCTGTACATCTTTATTGGATACTATATACATCATTTGTTTGCCGAAGAAAAATAAGTATAACATTATTTGCGACCAGCGCCTAAAAATTAAGACTCTGGTCTAACCATTTCTGGTTAGACAACCTACACAAGTTTCCTTTAGTTCTTCTTACCAAAGGGAAACTGGATGCATTTGTTGAATATATATAATTAAACGGTTAGAAGAAAACTTGGCAACTCCCTTGGCTGATTATCATTTAGAAAGATACTGGAGGAGAATTGTCATGAATATTACTTTTTTCCTGCTCCCCAAAAATGAAGTCGTTTATTTGCCTCTGAATTCTACCATGCGGCAAGCGCTTGAAAAAATGGAATACCACCGTTATACGGCCGTTCCGGTCATTAATGAACAGGGTAAATACGCCGGAACAATTACTGAAGGGGATTTACTGTGGAAAATGAAGAATACACCGGGGTTAACCTTTGCCGGCACTGAGCGGATCATGATCAAAGACATTCCCTGGCGAATGACCAACACGCCGGTGCGAATTAATGCGGAAATGGAGGATCTGCTTTCTCTGGCCATCGTTCAAAACTTTGTCCCGGTGGTGGATGATAGTGATATCTTTATCGGAATCATTCGCCGAAGGGAAATTATCGAATATTATGCCAAGTTAGCACCGGTAAATAACCGGTAGTGAATAAAAATTATAATAAAAAGCCGTCCTGCCGGGCGGCTTTTTCCGTTCATTATTAGTTTACCAATTAGGAAGGGAGCGCCGTCCGGCCCCCTGGCAGGCGGCGGCCCGGGTCCTCAGATCCCAGCCGCCGCTGCCGTCCAACGACAACCGGCTCTGATGATAGTCAATGAGCGTACTCCGGTGACCCACACTCACAATTGCCGTCTTAGTCAGCATTTTGACTGCCAGCTGATATACTGTCTGTTCGGTGGCTTCGTCCAACGCCGAAGTGGCCTCATCAAGAAACAGCCAATCAGGCTGCTGCAACAACGCCCGGGCGAAGGCAATGCGTTGCTGCTCGCCCAATGACAGCGCCTGCCCCCAGTCCAGCCATTCATCCAGCTTGCCTGTCAAATGCTTCAGCCGGCAAGCAATCAAAACGTCCCTTAAATCAGCATCACTGACCGGCCGGGACAATCCCGGATACAGCAGCACCTCGCGCAGGGTATCAATCGGCATATACGATTTCTGGGGTACAAACATCAGCCGGGCGTCCCGGGGAATCCGGATGCGGCCGTTAACATAAGGCCATATTCCCGCCAGTGTTCTAAGCAGCGTACTTTTGCCGCAGCCGGACGGACCGGTCACCAGCAGACTCTGGCCGGGAGGAAGTTTGAGTGTTAAGTCCTTGACCAGCATTTGACCGTCAGGCTGAAAAATATTGAGGGCTTCTGCGAAAAAAACGCCCTGCTGCTGCCGGCAGACAACTTCTTTTTGTGATACACTCTCAATCTGCACTGTTTCCAGGAAAGTGAGAAAATTGTTCAGCCGGTTGACAACCGCCCGCCACTGGGCCAGACGGGTGAAACTGTCGATGATGAACGAAAACCCGATTTGCACATGATTGTAGGCGTCAATAATCTGAAACATCTGGCCGAACTGGATTTGACCGCGAAAATAGCGCGGCGACGCCACCAAAGCCGCAAAGAGGACGGCAACCTGCGAATAGCCGGTTGTCAGCCACATCAGCCGCTTGCGGACATCAATAATTTTCAGGAAATTAGCCAGAATCTGGTTGAAGTGCCTGAGACAATTTCTTTTCTCATTATTTTCGCCGTTATATAAGGCAATGCTTTCGGCATGTTCCCGCACCCGGACCAGACTAAAGCGAAAATCAGCCTCATACCGCTGCTGGTCATAGTCCAGCCGGACCAGCGGCCGCCCGACCTTGAGCGTCCAGTAGGTGCCCACGGCGGCATACGCTAAAGCCAGCCAGACCAAATATCCGTATACCGGTATCTCCCAACCGCCGACCGGCAGATAAAATACGCCGGATAAATCCCATAAAATCAACACAAACGAAAAAACCGTGACCACATCCTGAAAAAAGTCCACCGACAGCCGGAGTGTCAGCACCACAAACAGTTCAAGATCCTCGCTGATCCGCTGATCCGGATTGTCGGCAGCGCTTCCGGCCATTAACTGCAGGCGGTAGTACGATTTTTTATGCAACCATGACGTCAGATACCGTTCTGTCAACCAGCGCCGCCAGCGCATATGCAGGAGCATCCGTGCATAAATCTGATACCCCTTGACAACAATGAGCAATACAGCTAACAAGGCGTAACGTTTGATCACGTCAATAAAACTGCCATAATTAAAATTTTGAATTGCGTCGTAAAATGCTCCCTGCCATACATTAAGCTGTACCGTAACATATACCAGCGCCAGATTCAAAACAATTACACTGCCAAGGAGCAGCCAGGCTGTTCCTTTTTCCTCGGAAAACCAGTAGGCTCTGGCAATTTTCCAGGCGCTGCGCAGCACGACACCCCTTCTCATTTTCACCACCTCTCTATGTTATATTTCACATAGAGCAAAAGCAGTACCAAATGATCGGCAAAAAGTAAGGTGCAATAATGCTTGCCGGGACATCAATCTGCCGGAACAGTAAAAAAGATACCTGTCAAATCCAATTCGTCCCGGCTGCCTGCATGTATGACTAACGCTTACGCGCCCGGATAATTTGTGCCGCCAGTTCCTGCAGATCAATATGATTTACCTTTTGGATATATTCTTTCCATTCCGTTTTAATAGCCGCCGCTACCGCACAGGTTGAACCGACTTCCGGTTTGCTGCCGTGAGACACAAGCGCTGATTCACAGGCTGCCCCCACTTTCAAAAGCATTTCCACATTTTTTAACTGGCCCTTTCCATTTGCCAAACTGTAGTGTTTAATAAAGGTAGCAGCAGCACACGACTACAAGGAGGGATTGATTTGGAAACTAATTACCGCATTGCTTATAACAAGGGGTGGGACGATCTTAAACAAAAGGCCCCCGAAGACATTGCCAGTACGATGGATGTAACCTATCTGAGCGACAACCGGCAGTTCATTGTGCCTTTTTTAAATGAGAACTATATTGTTGACTGCAATAAGCAAAGCATCCATAAAGAAGCGGACGGCACTGTTCCCGGAATCGGAGCATCCATACTGATCCTCCACTACCTCACGTTTTTTCAAACCAGGGCCGAGCCGGTCAATAAATGGGTAAGTCTAAAAGAAATACCCAACGGTGGTATGCTGTTTTATCCGGCCTTCCACAAAGAATCCATCACCGGTCTGATTAAAACCTTCGGCCACCAACCGGCGCACCTTCTGGAATGCGCCCAACGGATAGGCGGCCGGCCGGCACGCTTCGGCGACGCTTCGGCGGTCTTTACGGTGTTCCCCAAAATCCCGCTCTGTGTAGTCATCTGGGAAGGTGACGAAGAAATCGCCGCCAACGCCACCGTCCTGTTTGACCCGTCCGTTGAGCACTTCTTACATATTGAGAGTATTATCGGCCTCGGGGGTTATATCGCGAACAAGCTGATTAAGCTGGCCGCACCGGAAGTCCGGCGGGGTCATGATATTTGGTAAAGCTACCGACCCGGCCCACACTGTCGCTCCTGGCCGTATCCTGAATGATCGCCCAATAGAACGGGGTGAACAATACGCGAAAAATATGCCGAAAGACATCAATGTCACTGCCGCCGTGGTGGTGGATACCTGGCCGCACATACCGATAGCAGCGGCGGCTCCGTAATATAATCCCAGTCTTCTTCGGTATAATCCAGAGCCAGCTTGCGCATATTAACCCCCGCGCAGTTGACCAGGACGCTGATCTGGGCATGCTGCTCAACCACAGTCTGCACCATTCGTTTCACTTCACCGACCTAACCGACATCAGCGGCAATGAAACTGGTACTATACCCTTCCTGCCTGAGTTTATCCGCATAGTTTCGGCATTTCTCCGCGCGGTTTCGTGGGTTTTTTAGAGTTACCCTTCAGGAGGGCAACAAGAGTCACCAGACTATTTTCAGTCAGAATACTATCCCAAAATATAGTTTACACGCCATTCGAGATGGGTAATACTGGATAAATTTCCTTTTTAGCATATGGGGAGCATTTTTTTGGCGTACTTTCCGATTTCAAGCTAATGTTCTTTATTTGATTTTTATGGAAATTATACCATAAAAATGTAGATTAAGAGAAGAAAGTCTCACAAAAATTAACTCTGGTCTCAATGTCCAATTTACTTTACTCTCATATTGAACCAATAATGCTATATGAAATCCAATAAAGATTTTTTCTAGGCGTGTTGTTAGTAACGCTCCACCGCTGGCGCTTGACTTACGCTTATACTAACAACACGCCTGTAAATCTTTATTACTATAAATGAGCAAATTTACTAACATAATTTTACACATGATGAATTAGAGGTATCCCTATGCAACTTTGAATCTTGATAAAACATCTTCAAGAGGCACACCATTTTTAGCAGCTGTGTAAATCATAGTAATTTTCTCACGTTGAGTATTGGCACGTACCGCCTTTAATCCCGCTCCCAATGGTTGATAGCTACCCGTTCCGATAACACAATAGAGATAGGTAAGAGTAATTAGGACCATTATCCTGTCGATGGCTTGTGCAGAACGAGCCTGATATTTGTCAAAGCCAAAGTTTCCTTTGGTCTGGCGGAAAAAGATTTCAATCGGCCACCGTTGGCTATAGTACTCCAGAATCGTTCTTTTTGATATACCCTTGTAATGGCTTCTTTGCGGATAGCACGCCAGGCATACTCTTGCTTCCACACGCCGTTGCTTAAGAATTTTCCATAGGTCGTACGGTGACATAAAGTATAACTGAGTGCCGCAATATCGACAACTTTACCACGATATCCGGCTTGAACAGCTGCAATAATAAATTCTTCAATATGCCGGAATACGGATTTGGAAAAATAGAATGCGAAGGAAAGGCTCAATAAAAAATTGCGAATGGCGGAAGTTTCTGCTATGCTATGGTTTAGAGACATCTGAAATTCCTTTCTGGTTGTGGTTTTGGTGTGCAAACTTATTCATAACACAGAAAGGGGTCAGTTGTCTCTATTTTTTTATCACTGGAATTATCTGGGGTTATTTTTGCTCATTTATAGTTTGTTTAATTCTTTCTACCCGGATGGCTTCAACTATGTTTTTAAGCACTGGCTTCACCTCCTTGATATTATAATATATCTATAACTTAATTTTGTTAACTATAAAATCAAGTTATAAGTTAATTTATTTTCCCGTAAAAAGCCACCATCCGTGCTATCATTAACTTATAAGTTAACTTTAGAGGTGATGACCTTGTTTGACATTGGTAGCCGAATACGCGAATTACGAGCAGAGCGAGGTATTAGCGCGAAAGAAATAGCTATATCGCTCAATGTAACTCCGAGTTTTATATCAGGCATTGAGAAAGGTAATAATAAATGTTCATTAGAAAACTTAGAACGCATTTGTAACGTTCTTGGAATCACCATCTCCGACTTTTTCGCCCAGGGCAAGCCTGACTTGGAGCCTGACCTTCAGCGTCTACTGGACGCTGCTAAACGGCTTACGCCGGATGAACGGGAATATTTGACCAAGTTCATTGAGGCAAGAAAGGATGAATAATGACAAACAAACCTATTAAAACGACCGGTATGACTGCCGACGACATGATTGCAGTAGCTTTGGCAGAATATGCGGCTATAAATGGAGAACTCACCTTAGAGGCTTTTGAACAATATTTACATGACAGTAAAGAACTGCAAACTGCCAGAATTATCGCCCGTGAAGAAGCTATGATTCGTACAGTTGCTTTAATGATTGAACGCAACAATCAAGCCTTGCTACAGCATCTAAAACAGTTTGGCGTTGTTCGGGATTAGTAATATTCGCAAGTTGCTTTTGAAGTCGTACTTTTCTTAACTCCATCAATCTGATTTCGCTTGAAACATCATCTTTATTCACTATCCTCCCCCCCTCTCTACGCCGCCGGTTTGGGTCTGACTGCTCGTCCAGCAGCTCGGCTACAGTGACGCCGAGGGCTGTAGCAATTGCCGGAATTTCTTCCGAGTAGATTTTTCGTTGACCGGACTCGATTTTACTAATCTGAGACTGATTTTATTAACCTGAAACGCTAAGTCATCTTGAGATAACTTTTTCTGTTGCCGTAGACATTGGATGCGATGTCTTAGCATGTTGGTCATTCAATCATCCCCTTATTAATTTTATAATTCTATTTCAGAATCATTATGTAAGAATATCAATATTTTTTATTCGTTTTTAGAATAAAACTATTTAGAGTATTGGCCTGCCACCTGGCAAGCCTGTAGTATGTAAGTATGGAATATTCTATTTTAGAATAGGTGATTTTTATGGACGTTGGTTCCCGTATTCGTAAGCTTAGAAAAAGCAAAGGGCTTTCAACCCATCAATTAGCCGATATTACAAATATTTCTCAACCTGTTATTAGTAGACTTGAAACAAACAGCCGTACTGCTGATATTGATTCCCTAGAACGCATCGTCACCGCTCTAGGCGTCTCTCTGAGCGATTTTTTTGCCGATGAAAGATATTGACCCGTCTTTAAAACGCGTCCTACGGGCCGCTGAGAGGCTTACAGAGGAAGAATGGGAAAAAATCACTGACTTTCTGAACACAATGAAAGGAGAATAGCCAAATGAAACTCCGTGACCAAATGAACCAAATACAAAGGATGATGGAAGAACTCATTCGTATAACCGCCAACACCAATGCTGCTGTTGAAGAACTGCGCCAGGATAACAAAGAGCTCAATCAGCGTATGGATAACCTTGAAACCAGGTTTGATAACCTTGAAACCAGGTTTGATAACCTTGAAACCAGGTTTGATAACCTTGAATCTCAAGTACAAAACGGTTTTGACGGGCTTACCAGTATGGTCAACCTGCTTGGCGAGAAAACCGAAGCTATCCCCCGCATTGAAACCAAACTGGATGTATTAAATGACCGGACGTTTGAACACGAAGCAGATATTCGAATGCTTAGGAAACAAGCCAAATAGTTTTCCTTACCCCGTCCTCGGCAACGTGGCCGCTTGTTAATCTGCTGCACATTCATTGTCTTTTGACAACGTTTGAGTTAAAAAAATATCATTAGGTTCAATACCAATCCTGATAAGGCCATCGGTAAATGCTTGTCCTGCTTTCCTTTGCCCTCTCATGACTCGATATACATAGCTATAGGACACATTCATTAGTTTTGATAATCCATATTCGCTAATTTTCTTTTTAGTCATAAGTACCCTAACTTTATCTAAATTTACTATTACGGAATCCACTTTTTACACCTCCCTCATCATTGTCTTTTGTCAATATATAGATTTGAATTTTTTTCGATATATATTGTCAATTGGTTATAACATGAGGTAAATAAGCGTACAAGGAGTGAGTGTAATGCCTAGCTTTGGAGAGTATCTTAAACAAATAATGGAAGATCGAAAAATAGGAGTTAATGCTTTGGGTGAACTATCGGGCATCAGCGGCTCACATATATCTCGTATTATTAATGGGCAACGCTCAGCTCCATCACCCAAAACCATCAAAAAGTTTGCTACAGCACTTAATACTAGCTATGAAGAATTAATGCAAGCTGCCGGACATATAAATTCGACAAAAGATCAATTACCTTTACCCCAAGAAGAAAAAAGCCCAAAGACCTTCAAAAGTTCTTGCACCAGCAAGAAATTATGTTTGATGGTGTACCATTAACTGATGATGATAAAGAAAAAATACGCAACGCACTTGAAATAATCTTCTGGGACGCTAAAGCACAAAATAAAAAGGCTCGGGCTGAAGCCAAAGCCAGGAGGGAAAAATCTAATGAGTGAACAGCTTGACCAAATACAACGTATGATGGAACAACTTATCCAAATGACAGCTAACACAAATGCACCCCTCAATAAGGCGAAGCAATGGCAGTTTATAACCAGCAATCCCTGCGACTATGTAGAACCGCCCAAAGCAGTCAGGAAGAAAAAGCAAGTACCAGACATAAGTGAAACAACTAATTTTTTTGCAACTGCTCGAAAATGAAAGCACGAAACACCGATTACTCTGCCTTCTCGGCTTTACTGGCGGTATGCGTCGCGAAGAAATATTCGGTTTACAATGGCCAGATATTGACTTCGAAAAGCAGACAAAAGATCCGAAAACCCCCGACAGCGTCCGCGTTGTGAGCTTGCCGCCAAAAAACAATCTACAGTCATCTGTTGAGGAGTGCCGAACAAGGTACTGCAGAAATTATGAGTGATATACTTAAAAAATCATCAACTAGGAACGAAGAAAATCAACCAAAAACAGATTGATTTTTGCTCGTTTTTGCTCCTATTTTGCACAACATAGGCCCAAAACTAGTCCCAAAGACAAAATTCAAGGCTTTGCGATAACCCGCAAAGCCTTGAATTACCTGGTGGAGACGACGCGATTTGAACGCGCGACCTCTTGAATGCGAACCAAGCGCTCTCCCAGCTGAGCTACGCCCCCATGATGAAAACCAAATACTGTCTGTTTGAACTTTCTGCCACTTTCAAAGAACCTTGTCCCTGAAACCAAGCGTTGCTCCTAGAGTCCATTATAGGCAACCAAGCACTCTTTTGCAAGCGTATAAATATTTATTCCGTAAAAAAACAAGCCCTTGACTCACGGGTACAGATTTTAAACCCAGGAACACACTGAATTGCGGTTGCTGGGTTTTGTTATTTTGTTCTTAGGAAACAAGCGATCTCCACTAGGTAGATGGCCGAAATACAAATTCGCATAGAAACTAAGCCACGTGGAAAAATATCCCCATACTATCGTAGTAAAAGTACTGTGGAAATAATTTTGTCAGGAAGCAAACGCGTGGTTAGTCTTGGTGTTTTGGTGATAGTCTGGACATTTGCCTTTTGGGTTTAGTCGCTAGTGCGGCGGCGCGGGGCAGCACACCTATCGATATAGATTCTTGTTTAAGAATCTAGTGAACATTGGAATCAAAAAAGACTGCTGAAGAAATTAAAAGAATGCCGAACTTCATTATATTGTAATAACTCGCTTACAGTGACAAAATCATAGCCGCGTTCGCGAAGACCATCGATGATAGTGCCTAGCGCTTTTGGTGTAGGTAACGGATACTGACCGTCATGCAGCAGGATAATACTACCAGGCTTTATTTCTTTAAACACTTCGTCGACAACTTTTTCTTTCGGCGGGCAGCTCCAGTCCCGCGGGTCAATAGACCATAAAATTACCGCATAACCCCGCTGGTGGGCTGCCTCAAGTACTTGCGAGTTGTAAAGACCGCCAGGTGGACGAAATAAAGTAGGTTTAGGGGCGATAGGTAAAATTACATCTTCCGCCTTATCAAATTCCTCGGAGATTTTTTGCGGGCTCAATCCCTTCAGGGATGGATGACTATATGTATGAATACCAATCTCATGACCATCAGCTACTTCTTGAGCCAAAATCTTAGGGAAATGCTCCACGTTTTCTCCAAGAACGAAAAAGGTCGCTCTCACTTTTTTTTCTTTTAGAACTGCTAAAATCTCCGGTGTAACCCGAGAATGTGGTCCGTCATCGATTGTCAATGCCACTACTTTATGAGTAGTGGAAACTTTTGAGATAGCTCGAACATCTTCCGATAGATGCTTTTCCGTGACACCGGTTACAGCAACGAGAAGGGCTATAGCGCAAAACATCCAGCGCCATCTTTTCATCAAGGAACCACCCTTTCATATTATTACTGATAATAATTATAGATACCCTTAGCGATTGCCTCAGCCAGTTTTTTCTGATACTCGGGTGTAAGTAATAATTTGCGTTCTTCAATGTTAGTAATATAACCGACTTCAATCAGAGCAGCGGGAATTTTGTTGCGGCGCAGTACAAAGTAGTCAGCGGTCTTAGCCGCCCGGCTAGTCTGTGTAACGTTACAGAGCTCAGCTTGCACTGAAGTAGCCAACTTTTTCCCTGCTTCGGAGTTTGCACAGTAGAAAACCTCAGCGCCGTGCCGTTTGGCATTAGTGACGGCATTAGCGTGGATACTGACAAATAAATCCGCGTCCGATTCTTCCACCATTTCTACCCGTGCCATCAAATCACGATGGTAGCGACCCCTGACTTTTTCATTATCACACTCGCTACTAAGTTCTATGTCCGATTGGCGGGATAATACTACTTTGGCGCCGTAGTGATTAAGCACCTCTTTGAGCTGAAGTGCTACCGCCAGATTAATATCCTTTTCGACTACACCTGGACGGTTTGCACCTGGGTCGATACCACCGTGACCAGCATCGACAACAATAACCTTTCCAGTTAGCTTTTGTGCAGCATCAAACGCATATAATGAATTTAGCAGCAACATTGTGAATAATACAAATATAAAAAAGTGACGTTTGGCCATATAAACAATCCTCATGGCATTTTCACCTCACTAGACTAAATATATGTTTAAAATGGAAAGGTATACCGAATTTTTTAGAAGGGATTGCTATGGTACTGCGATACATCTATAAGTTGTTAGCTATACTCACATGCTTGGTTCTTTTGTTATTGGGTCTAAATTATTTATATTTTTACTATCAGGAGAAACCCGAAGCCGGCCTGTCGCTGCCATCATTGCCTGCTTTACCCAAGGAGACCAGGTTAATGGTAATTGCTCCGCATTGTGATGATGAAACTCTCGGCTGTGCGGGTATTATTCGGAACGTACTTGCTAGCGGCGGACAAGTTTTGGTCGTCGTCATGACCAACGGCGACGGCTTTACTTTTGCCGTAAAAGAACAGTTTCACCGGCTGTTTCTCACTAGCTCTGACTATATTCAATCTGGGTATGCCCGTCAGGTTGAAACAATTCATGCCTTACGTTGGCTGGGGTTGCCGGACGACCATATTATCTTTCTTGGTTATCCTGATCGCGGTCTTAAAACAATATGGGCCGCTACTTGGGATAGCAGCCAGCCGTACCGATCCCGTTATACCGACAGCGACCATTCACCTTACACCAACAGTTATCGGCAAAATGCTCCCTATGCCGGCGAAACAGTGTTAGCCAATTTAGAACAGATTATGCGCGATTTCAAGCCTACCTTGATCCTATCACCCCATCCTGCGGACGAGCATCCTGATCATGCTGCAACCTGGGCTTTCGTGGCTACTTCATTTTTAAAGATAAGAAACAGCGGAACAGCCCTCTGGCCTGAATTATATACCTATCTGATTCACCGTGGTGATTTTCCAATACCTCATGGATATAAAGTCGAGGAGTTACTGCTGCCGCCAAGGCCGTTACAAAAGAGACAAAATAATCAATGGTATACATACCCGCTAAACTCTGACAATGAATTTATCAAAGAGCAATCCCTCAAAGAATACGTAAGTCAACTGAGGGTTCCCATCATGTCAAACTTCTTACATAGCTTTATTCGAAAAAATGAGCTGTTTGAGGAAGTACAGATTCCGGTCATAAAGCATGAACCGTCCGGGGTGGATTTGTCTATTCTGGATTCATGGCAAAATCAGGAGCCATTTTTGGTTAATCCACGAGGTGTCAATCCGCTCGGCGCCCTGGAGCATGGAGCGAACGTAACCGCTATAGCAGGCGCCATTCAAAATAACGCCTTATGGCTGCATTTTCATATCCCGGGTTTTTCAAAGAAGCGAATGCGGTATCATGTGTCAATAGTGGAATATCATGGACAACAGGGAACGTTCCAGCGGGAAAAAAAAGCATTTTATTTCAGTTCGGGTGATACCAATCTACCCATGGATGATATCATTCGATGTCAAGACGATGTAGTGAGTAAACTTCCTTATCCTCCCCAAGGGTTACCGGATTACTTTTTTATTCAGATACTCACTAAAGACATATTCGGAGCAATTAGCAATCATACTGTTTGGCAGCCTGCATTGATAGAACAGAATATGGCAAATGATTCTAATAGATAGGGTTTTTATATGTACGCCAGTATAATGGAACCTGCCGGAACAATCACAATATATATGAAATCACGCCAAAGTCAGCAGAAACAATTGCTTAGATCCGGTAAAATGGTAAAAAAATGGCCTGAATCCCTGCAAAATGCGGCGGATTCAGGCCATTTAAGTGTTTCTGTAATGTGGGAAATAGCTGTTTTATTCACAACCCCCCCGCCTCCATTTTCTCAGCAAGCCTGCCACCTGGCAAATAACTTCTTGCAAAATTGTATGGAGAGCAAATATTTATCGATTTCAACGTACTCATCCGGCTGGTGGGCCTGCTCGGGATTGCCTGGACCAAATATCAGGACCGGAACATTTCCGTCTGTTGCCAGCACGGAGGCATCCGTGTAAAAATTAACCCCGGTGAATTCCTGGTTTTGCAGAACTTCATTGGCACAATCACCGGCACATTGAAGAAAAGGATGTTTTACGTCGCTCCAGATCGCACACCTGTCGTTCAATCGCTTTATTTCAATCTGCAATTCAGGAGTACGCCGCTTTACTGCCGCAATTCTTTTTTCAAGCTCTTCGATAACCGCCGGGTGTTTCTGCCCGGGAAGACTGCGAATATCGAGGCTCAGTTCACATTGGTCCGGAACAACATTGGTTTGTGTTCCGCCTTTAATCCTGGTAATTGTGCAGGTCGGTTTTCCGAGCAAGGGATGGTCGCCGTTCAGCAACGGAACGGAAAACAGGGAATCAATTATCTTGAGCATATGCTCTACAGCATTTTGACCGGTCCAAGGCATGGAGCTGTGGGCAATCTTCCCGTAAGTAGTGATCGATAACCAGAGCGCTCCTTTGTGCCCGAGAGCAAGCCGGCAACCCGTAGGCTCGCAAATGAGCACAGCCCCTATATCATGCAGAATACCGCGCCTGACAAGTTCAACAGCGCCGGCGGAGTCCACCTCTTCGCCTACGGTACCAATAAACACGATATCCCCTGCCGCCGGCAACAGTCCTTCCGTAATCCCTTGTTCCAGTGCCAGCAGGGCCGCTGCCAGGCCGCTTTTCATGTCCGCTGCGCCGCGTCCGTAGACCTTGTCTTTGTCTACGGTACCGGCAAAAGGGTCGAAACGCCAAGCCTGCGTGCCAATCCCAACGGTATCCAGATGCGCGCATACCAGAAACGCCGGCTTGTTGCTCTTCCCGCCGAGGCGGGCTACCACGTTAGCGCGCCCCGGCTCCATAGGGACAAGTTCTACCGAAAAACCCAGCTTTTGCAGATATTCGCCCACATACCGGGCTAACGGCGCTTCGTTTCCCGGCGGATTGGTTGTATCAAAAGCAATTAGCCTTTGCAGCAAACTAATTGCCTTTTCATTAAATTCCTCCTGACTCAGCATGGGTTACCGTTTCCCGGCCAGCCACTCAATGGCCTGAGTCCAAAAGGGGGTATAGCCCGGCCAGTTTAAAAATTCCGGCGGACCCCAGTGAGGTGCGCAGTCACTGGCAAAAGCCAGCGTGCGGCCTTGCCCGTAACTGCCGGCTGCAACAAAAGGATCGCCGTTTAGGGTTACTACCACCTGGGCGTCAGGTTTGGCCACCAGTTTATTATATCCCAGGAAGAACGGCCACGCTGCAGGCAAACCGGCAAGCACCGGATGCTGGGGAGCCGCCACCGCCGGAATGCCGCCCTGAGGCAATTCCACACGGTCATCGCCGGCCATTAAGGTCACAGGCAGAATTTCTTCCACCGGAGTGTCTTTGTAGCGGGCTTTGCCCTCAATACCCGAAAATGACATATACCCGCCGATCATCATGAAGCCTTTGCCCTTACTGACAAAATCTTTGAGCAAGGTCATACGGTCTGCCTGCCGCTGGGAAGTATAAAAGGTGGCATTCGGCAGCGACAACGTATTGCTGCCAATGTCACTTAAGACAACGGCATCATACTTGTTCAGTTCTCCCAATGACCCTGGAAACCGGTCATGCGCTATATGGCAAGGCATATAGTCCACTTCAATACCAGCCGCGCGCAGGGAGTTTAATAAAAAGTGGGCCCCTTCTTCGTATTTGGTCGTTGTAAAGCTGTCAAAGCCTTTCATGTGAATCATGTGGATGGTCCATGATTCCCCTGCAAACAAAATTTTGGCCATGTGGATCCTCCCTCATATTATCTATTACTCTGCTACACCGCACCAATCGGTAATCAAACCGCATAAAACTTCTATATATTGAATGTAATCTTCAATCCGCACATATTCGTTGGTACTATGGGCCTGCGCCGCCTCGGCGGGCCCGAAGACAATGACCGGCATGCCGGCAAGATTGGCAAAATGTCTGGCATCGCAGCCGGCCAGCATCCCTTCCACTTTAGCAGGTGAAGCAAATACCTGGCTATAGGCCGCTGCGGCTGTTTGCACCAACGGATGATCGGATGGTATTTCGAAGGGAGACCCCTCCTGGTATTTAACGATTTCCGGCGGATGGCCTGACAGCCACTCGTCGCCCCGGCATTTTGCGGTTAACGCGTCCAAAACCTCCTTTTCCACCAGCGAGCCGCCGCCGGTGCGGTCTGAATCTGTTGGCAAGTAGTGCAGGCAAAACTTAAACTGGCACTGATCAGGCACTGTTGAGCCGGCGGTGCCACCGCTGATCTCGCCTACGTTAATAGTAGGGCCAGGCAGCAGCGGATGCTTTTTAGTCAGCAACCACCGGTGCTCCAGTTCGTGTAAAGCTTGCATCAGCAGCATGGCTTTCTCAATGGCGTTTACTCCCAGCCACTTGGCTGAGGAATGTAAGCTCTTCCCCCGGACGGTAACGGCATAGAATATAAAACCCATATGGGCCGGAAAGATTCTCAGATCCGTAGGTTCACTGACGACGGCCGCGTCTGCCCGATAGCCCCGTTCAACACAGGCAAGAGTACCATTGCCACCGCCTTCTTCGTCCACTACGCTTTGGAAAATCAAGTCGCCCTTTAAGGCAATTCCCAGCTTTTGCAGTATTTCCACAGCCAGCAGGTTGGCAACCAGCCCGGCTTTCATGTCGGCAGCCCCAACTCCATACAACTTGCCGTCCTTAATTTCCGCCCCCAGGGGATCCATCTGCCATGCCGCCCGTTCGCCATAAGGCATGGTGTCCACATGCCCGTTAAGAATCAGGCTGCGGCCGCCACCCGTTCCTTTGAACACCCCCACTACATTGGGACGATTTTGGTAGTTGTGACCCTGATTGCCCTGCCCGTACTTGGCTAGCCGCACATCATCAGGTTCAAAGATATCAGGGTCACACCCCATTTCTCTTAGTTTTGCCGCAATAATTTTCTGGCCGTTGGCCTCATTACCGCCTGTAATCCCATGTCCAACAACCTGGGTATCAGCCCGGATTACTGTTTGTAAAAAACAAATTAATGCATCCCGTTCCTGCGCTATCTTTTCCGCAATCCGTTTTTTCATTTTCTGGCGTTCCATTGGTTGGCTTACTCCTCTCAGTTGCAATTATACCGCAGGTTTATATCGTTCCACCGCTTTGATAACGAGTTGCCAAAACCTGTCTTTGTCCAAATCAATTGCGACATGGCAATTGGGCCGTTTATCAAGCACACCGTAAAAATCACACACAGTCCGGCCATAGTTCAGTTCAGACTTGGTGTCTACATCCACATATACGTGTTTGGTAGTAAACACTCCGGGATCAATAATTTTGGCAATAGTGCAAGGATCATGAACTGGGGGCGCCGGAAACCCGAAAACCTCATAATAGGTTTTGCTAAAGAACTCTAACAACTCAACAACTGTATTTGCCAGTGGTGTGTCGATGGCTTTTATCTTTTCCAGTACATCAGGTGTGGCTGTGGCCTGGTGCGTCAGGTCCAGTCCGACCATAGTGAGGGGAATGCCGGAGTGTAGCACCACTTTCGCCGCTTCCGGGTCAGCATAAATATTAAACTCGGCACCCGGAGTAGTATTGCCGAAACCGTAGGCTCCGCCCATAAAAATGATCTCCTGCACCTTTTCTCTAATATCAGGTGCCAATTGCAGTGCCATGGCAATATTGGTCAACGGACCGGTGGGTACCAGGGTGATATCACCCTCCGACTTTCTTAGTGTTTCAATAATAAAATTGACTGCATGCATCCCAATCACATCAACTGTTGGATCACCAAAGGCCGGACCGTCCAATCCGGAGTCACCGTGAATATTTGCCGCTATAATTTGCCGGCGGACCATGGGCCGGTCCATGCCACGGGCTATTGGCACCTTAATGCCTGCTACCGAACAGACCCGTCTTGCATTCAAAGTGGTTTTTTCCAATGTCTGATTGCCGGCAACCGTTGTGATTCCTAACAAGTCTATCTCCGGTGAGTTGGCTGCCAGCAATATGGCAATGGCGTCGTCGTGTCCGGGATCTGCATCTAGAATAATTTTACGTTGCATGACTTACCTCCGTACCGCTTAGCATGCGATTGTGTATTTGCGTTTCTCTCTACGCATCTTCTTGACATACGATATGGCGATTAAAACAAGAACCGTCAACAAGTAGGGAATCATTAAAACAAATTGGGAGGGAAACCCAATGGTTTGAAGCCGTACCGATACGGCTTCCGCCAAACCGAAAAGTAAAGCGGCAACCATGGTGCCCACAGGAGTTCCTCCGCCAAAATAGATGGCGGCGAGAGCGATGAAGCCCCGCCCGGCTACCATGTTTTCCACAAACATCCGTGTCTGCGCCAGCGAAAGGTA